>NZ_JAPEPJ010000004.1 GCF_026340255.1 Streptomyces sp. NBC_01408
CCCGCAATAACGGAGCACTCGATGGCCAAGCAGGAACGCGCGGTGCGCACCCGGGAAACCCTGATCCGGTGCGCGGCCGAGATCTTCGACCGCGAGGGTTTCACGGTGGCGTCGCTCACCACGATCAGCACACAGGCCGGGGTGAGCAACGGCGCACTGCACTTCCACTTCGCCTCCAAGGCGGCGTTGGCCGACGCCGTCGAGGACGCGGCCCTGGAAAGGCTGCGGGCCATCGGTGACGAGGCCTCCCCACAGGGGGCGGGCTGGTTGCAGCACCTGGTCGACGTGACCCACGGGCTCGCCCGGGGGCTGCGCGAGGACGTGGTGCTGCGGGCCGGTTTCGTCCTGAGCGGGGACACGGCCCGCCCGTCCCTGACCAACCTGCGGCTGCACTGGCAGCGCTGGGTCGAGCAGGCGGTCGCGCGGGCCGACGGCGCGGGCGAACTGCGGGCGGGGGTGGCGCCGGAGAGCGCCGCGGCGACCGTCGTGGCCGCGACGGTGGGTTTCGAGGTGCTGTGCGCCCGCGACGCGCAGTGGATCTCGCCGCAGACGGTCACGGGGTTCTGGCAGTTACTGCTGCCGTCCCTTGCCTCGCCGGAGCTGCTAAACAAGCTCGAAGCCGACGGCAGCAGCCCCATGAAGCAGACCGGTTGGTCTGTTTAGAATCCGATCACTGCCCTGCTCGGCCCGCCCGGAGATCCTCCCGGGCGGGCTCCTGGCGCTGCCCCGGTCCGCGCGTTCCGCGCCGAGCGGGGCTTCGGCGTGCGCGCCACGGAAGTGGATCCGGCCAAGTAGTGGCGCTTTCCCTACGGTTACTGGTGCTCATGGACCTGGGATATGGATCGTGGCCAGCGGAATCGTCCACGCCGGGGCGCGACGGGCGAGGCCGACGAGAAGTGGTCTTGGCTGAAAACCGCCCCACTGGTGTTGACAAACCGACTGTGCTGTTTTTTTATCAGGTAGTCCGGTGTAGCTGCGCACCGGGCCCCGGCGGTCGGAAACGCGTAGGCCGGGAACCGGCCTCCGGGCGAACTTTGGGGGAGAACGTGGACATCGAAGTGCTGGGTGCGCTGTCGGTGCGCGAGAACGGGGTTTCCATCACTCCGACGGCGCCGAAGCCAAGACATGTGCTGGCCCTGCTCGCGCTCCACGCCGACCAGGTGGTCCCCGTGGCCGTACTGATCGAGGAGCTCTGGGGCTCGACCCCGCCGCGCAGCGCGCGCACCACGCTGCAGACCTACATCCTGCAGCTGCGCGAGCTGATCGCCGAGGCGCTCAGCCACGGCGAGAACGAACGGTGCACCGCCAAGGACATCCTGGCCACCCTTCCCGGCGGCTACCGCCTGGAGACGCGGGGCGGCACGGTCGACTACCGGGAGTTCGAGCGCCGGGCCGGAGCCGGCTACCGGGCGATGGACGCCGAGGACTACACGGGGGCGGCGCGCCGCCTGGCGGACGCGCTCTCGCTGTGGACCGGGCCCGCACTGACCGACGTACAGGCCGGCAGCCGGATCGACATGGAGGCCAAGCGGCTGGAGGAGGCCCGGCTGTGCGCGCTGGACCAGCGCATCGAGGCGGACCTGCGGCTGGGGCGCCACCGGGAGCTGCTGTCGGAGCTGACGGTCCTGGTCAACCAGTTCCGGATGCACGAGAGCCTGCACGGCCAGTTCATGCTGGCGCTGCACCGCTCGGGCCGGCGCGGCGAGGCCCTCAACGTCTACCAGCGGCTGCGTACGACGCTCGTGTCGGAGCTGGGCCTGGAGCCGTCCGCGGCGCTCAGCAGGCTGCAGCGCTCCATCCTGATGGCGCACCCGGAGACCGCGGCCCCGGCGGTGGCCGGAGCGGCCGGGGCCGGGGCGGCGACCGCCGCCGCGGCTTCCGGCGGGCGGCTCGTCGCCCGGGTGAACTGACCCGGGACGGCGGCTTGCCGGGGCCGCGCCGCGCGTACTGGAGCAGCGGGCCGGGCGCGGCGGGCGGCGCATGGCCGGCGGCCTGCTGGCGCCGGAGCTGCGCCGCGCCTACTGGGGCAGGCGGGCCTGGGCCGGGCCGGCGGCCTGCCGGCGCACACCCTTCTGGCACACACCCTTTCTCCTGCTCCGCCGGACGGCGGGCCGGAGGAGGGGTGTTCTGCTGTTCCGGGCCGGGGCCGCGCCGCGCGTACTGGAGCAGGCGGGCCTGAGGCAGGGCCGGGGCCGGGGCCGGGGCCGGGCTGCGAGCCTGGGGCGCAAGCCCGGGCCGGGGCAAGGCCCCGGCCCGGGGGTTATTGGGCTGCTGCTCGGGGGGTCGTGAGGCGGTCGAAGCGGGTGATCAGTTCTTGCTGTTCGCGGGAGAGGCGTTCCACGTGGCGGCGCAGGCGGACGATCTCCTCGCGCAGCAGGTGCACGCTCGCCTCGTCCTCGTCCTCAGTCGCGTCCGCAGTCGCGTCCGCAGGACCCACGGCGTCCGCGCCGCCGCCGCTGGGGCCGGGGCGGGGCCCTCCGTCCCGGGACCAGTCGTGGTCGTGGGCGGGCGGGAGCCATGCCTTCTGGGCGGCGTCCGGGTCGTGGTGGTGGAGGATCGCCTCCATCCGGCCGCGCAGCACCGGGCCGGGCTCCAGGCCCAGGTCGTGCACCAGCCGGCGGCGTGCGCGGTCGTAGACGCCGAGGGCCTCGGCCTGCCGGCCGCTGCGGTACAGGGCGGTCATCAGCAGCTCGTAGAACCGCTCGCGCAACGGGTGCCGGACGGTCAGTTCCTCGAGCTCGCCGGTGATCTCGCCGAACCGGCCCGCCCGCAGGCAGGCGTCGAAAAGGGTCTCCAGGGCGACGAGCCGGCTCTCCTCCAGCAGCGAGGCCTCGGCCGAGCAGATCGTCCCGCGCTCGCTTCCCTCCAGGGCCGGACCGCGCCACAGCGCCAGCGCCTCGCGCAGTACGTCGGCCGAGCGTCCGGGATCGGTGGCGGCCAGCGCGCTGCCCTCGGCGGTCAGCAGCCGGAAGCGCTGGGCGTCGGTTCCCGAGCGGCCCAGGCGCAGTACGTAGCCCAGCGGGCGGGTCACCAGCCACTCGTGGTGTGCCTCGCCCGAACCGGGCGCGGGGACCGGGAGCAGCCGGCGCAGCCGCGCCACGTGGGCCTGGAGGGCGTTGGCGGCATTGGCGGGCGGGTGCTCGCCCCACAGCTCGTCGACGAGCCGGTCCGCGGAGACGACCTGCCCGGCTTTCACGACGAGCGCGCCCAGCAGGGCGCGCTGTTTGGCGCCCGTCGGCACGATCCGCAGATCGCTGCGCGCGTCATGGATCTGGACCGGACCCAGAATGCGAAACTCCATCTCATCCTCGCACGGGAAATTCGACGAGTCTGCGGCCGGAGATCCGTACTCGGCATTCCCCCCGAATAGCCGCGGGTCTTTCCTCCCGTATCGGACAGTAGCCGCAGTGCGGACGCGGCGGGAGATTCACCAGCGGATTACAGGGCGTTGTGGAAGATTTCTCGAGTCCCGGGTCAGGGGCGACGGGCGGTCAGCTCCGGAAAGCCCACCTGTACGCCGCGTCCGTGCCAGGCCCCGAGCAGCCCCAGCAGGGTCTTGGGATCGGGGAGGCCGGGCACGCCCGCAGGCCCCGTCAGGCAGCCGAGCAGGCCACGGGCGGCGGGGCCGGCGGTGTCCGCGGCCGATGGCTCGGCCGCCGGCTCCGGTGCTGCCGCCACAGGTGGGGGCGTGGTGGCCGTGGTGGCCGTTCGTCCGGCGGGTGCCGCCCGGTGGAGGCGGACCGGCTGCTGCCGGTGTCCGGGGCGGCCGGCGCGCCCCGCCGCCCGTGACGTGGTCGTCTCTTCGGTGCCGCTGTGCAACTCGCCGCCTCCTGCCACCGGGACGCCGCGCGATCGGGCGGCCGTCACGAAGCGGCGAGGCTAACAGCGCCGCTGCCCGGCCGAAAAGCATTTCCGCCCGTCCATCGCCGGTGCGTTTGGTTTCGTCAGCGCTTTGTCAGCGGTTTGTCAGTGACTTGTCGGCGCGGTTTCGGAGCCGTTCTTGGAAAGCCGCTCAAGACGTGGTCGAGTTTCAGAGGGGGGCGGATCGGCGGAAGATATGGTGCCACTCGTCTGCGGTCGACGGCGATGACATAAAAGGCCGGAAGGCGACAGTATCGGAAGCACTCGGGTACCGGCTCGGAATCGACGGCGGCCGGCAAGGCGCGGAGGGAATTATGAAGATAAATGTCCTGGGTCCGTTGAATGCCGAAGTCAATGGGATATCGATCGTCCCGACCGCCGGCAAGCCCCGCCAGATCCTGGCGCTGCTCGCCCTGTACCCCGGCCGGGTCGTCCCCGTGCCCACGCTGATGGAGGAGATCTGGGGCACCGACCTGCCGCAGAGCGCACTGACCACCCTGCAGACGTACATCCTCCAGCTGCGCCGCCGCCTGGGCACCGCGATGGGCCCGGACACGCCCGGCTCGGCCAAGGACGTGCTCGTCACCCGCTACGGGGGCTACCTGCTGCAGATCCCCACCGAGGCGGTCGACGTGCACACCTACGAGCGCCTCGTGGCCGAGGGCCAGCAGGCCTTCGAGGACGGCGAGGACGGGCACGCGGCCAAGTGCCTGCGTGAGGCCCTCGACCTGTGGGAGGGGCCCGCGCTCGTCGACGTGCGCGTCGGCCCGATCCTCGACATCGAGGTGATGCGCCTGGAGGAGAGCCGGCTCGTCGCGCGCGAGCGCCGGATCGACGCCGACCTGCGGCTGGGCCGACACGTCGAACTCATCGCGGAGCTCACCGATGTGATCGCCCGTCACCCCCAGCACGAGGGGCTGCACTCGCAGGCGATGGTCGCGCTCTACCGCTCCGGCCGGCAGGCCTCGGCGCTCGACGTCTACCGGCGGCTGCGCCAGCGGCTGATCGAGGACCTCGGTGTGGAGCCCTCGCCCCAGCTCCAGCGGCTGCACCAGGCGATGCTCGCCGTCGACCCGCGCCTGGACGTGATCTCCGGGCCTCGGCGCACCTCGACCTTCGACCTCTACGCGGCCTAGGGGGTGTCCGGTGCCCGGCCCGCCTGGCACCGGACACCCCCTAGTCCAGCGGTGCTCGAGGCGGGCGGGTGAGGCTCGGGCCCCGACCACCGCGCGCCGCGGCCACCGCGGCGCGCGCACGGCTTCCCAGGAGGAGAGCGGCGGATGACTTCCCCGGCGGAGCTCGACGAGACGGTACGAGAAGCGGTACGGGGGGCGGGCGCCGGGGTGGCGGTGGAGCCGGCGGACCGCCGGGTCAGGCTCCACTGCCTCGCCCACGCGGGCGCGGGCGCTTCCAGCTACCGCCGCTGGCCCGCCGCGGTCGGGCAGGCCGTCGACGTGGTGGCCCTGCCGCTGCCCGGCCGGGAGAACCGGCGCCGCGAGCGGCGGGTCACCGACCGGGTCGGCCTCCTCGACGACCTCCTCGCGCCCCTGCTGGAGGCGGCCGAGGCGGGCCCGTACGCGCTGTACGGCCACAGCCTGGGCGCGCTCGTCGTCTACACGCTCACCCGGGCCCTGGCGGACGTCGGTGCGCCGCCGCCGCTGTTCCTCGCGGTGGGCGCGTGCCTGCCGCCGCACGCCACCACCGCGCTGGTCGGCGCGGCCGACCTGCCCGACGAGGAGCTGCTGCCGCTCCTGGGCGACCTGGGCTCGCTGCCCCAGGGCCCGGCCGCGAGCCCCGGGGGGCTGTGGCGGCGCAGCGTCCTGCCGGTGCTCCGCGACGATCTGCGGCTGGCCAAGGCCCTGCGCGAGGCGGCGTTGGACCCTGTCACCGGCGGGCCCGTCGACGTCCCCCTGCTGGCCTTCGCGGGCAGCGAGGACCCGATGGCCGTGCCCGCGGCGCTGCGCGAATGGCGGCAGTGGACGACGGGGCGGATCGAGGCGCGGACGGTCACCGGGGACCATTTCTTCGCGGGCGACGAGGCCCTGCCGCGCCTGATCGGCGAGGCCTGCCGGGAGCGCGTCCTCGGCGACCCGGCGTAGCCCCCCTGTCCGGTCGGATCCGGACTCCCGCACACAGCCGTCCCGGGTGCCCCGGGGCGGCTCTTCGGCGTTCCGGGGGGAGGGGGAGGCGCCCGTACCCGCGGCGCGTCCTGCCGTCGGGCAGCCGGTTCGAGGCGCGGTCCGGCGGGGCTCCGGTTGTGTGCGAGCCGTCCACGAGCCGTTCCGGACAGGCTCGTGGACACGGCCATCGAGCGGAGGACCGTCGGCAATGACTGCCGGTGCCGGTGCGAGCGACACCGGTACGGGCGCATCGTGCCGGCCGCGGGTCGGACACCCGGCCGGCACGGCGGCGCCGCTTCGAATGATGAAGGGTGTGGAAGATGTCGGATGCGCGAGTGCACCACACGGTCCACGAGGCAATCTCGGCGGCTCCGGCCGGAGTGCTGTACGGGCTGATCGCCGACGCCACGCAGTGGCCGCTGTTCTTCCAGCCCTGCGTCCACGTCGAGCAGTTGGACTTCGACGGGACGCGGGAGCGGCTGCGCATGTGGGCCACCGCGAACGGCAAGGTGAAGTCCTGGGTCACCAGCCGGCGCCTGGACGTCGAGCGGATGCGCGTGGAGTTCTCCCAGGACGTGCCCGCCGCGCCGACGGACTCGATGAGCGGCGTCTGGACGGTGGAGTCGCTGGGCGACCGCTCCAAGGTCACCCTGGAGCACTCGTTCACGGTGCCCGGTGACGACCCCGCGGAGGTGGCCTGGGTGAAGAAGGCCATCCGCGCCAACAGCCGCGCCCAGCTGAAGCAGCTGGCCGCCCCGTGGGCGAACCTGGGCGAGCTCGTCCTGTCCTTCGAGGACACGGTGCGCATCAAGGCCCCCGCCGAGCTGGTCTTCGACTTCCTCTACCGGGCCGCGGACTGGCCGGGCGCGCTCCCCCACGTCCGGGAGCTGGAGCTGACGGAGGAGCAGCCGGGCGTCCAGGTGATGTCCATGGGCAGCATCTCCATCGACGGCAGCACGCACAGCACCGAGTCGGTGCGCATCTGCTTCCCGGGCGCGGGCCGGATCGTCTACAAGCAGACGCAGACCTCCCCGCTGCTGGCCGCGCACACCGGCGAATGGTCGGTCGAGCCCGACGAGTCGGGTGTGAACGTCACCGCCCGGCACAACGTGCTGCTGCGCGAGGAGAGCATCGAGCAGGTGCTGGGCGCGGGCACCGACCCGGCGGCCGCCGGGCGGCACGTGCGCGACGCCCTCGGCCAGGCCGGGCTCTCCGTCCTGCGGTACGCCGCGCAGCACGCCGCGGCCGCGGTCCGGGTCCTGTGACCACGATCGTCACCGAGGCCGCCGGCGCGGCCCCGGACGCGGACCTCCGCGTTCCCCCTGCCGGTCCGCCCGCCCCCGGGGTGGCGGTCCCCGCCGCCTCCCCGGCGGCCCCCACTGCCCCCGTACGGGACACCCGCGCACCCGTACGGGACACCATTGAGCTCGAGCGCGCCGCCCGGCTGGAGGCGCTGCTCGGCGATCCCTACGATCCGCTCAACCCGCACGGGCACCTGGCGCTGCTGCGCGCCGACGAGGCCCGCGAGGTGCCCGAGGCCACCGAGGCGCTGCTCGTGGAGGCCGGGCTGGCCGCCGAGTTCGTACCGCGGGAGCTGGGCGGGCGGCTGACGGACCTGGAGGAGCTGGCGCGGGTGCTGCGGCCGGTGTTCCGCCGGGATCTCGCGCTCGGTTTCGGCTTCGGCATCACCTCGCTGTTCGCCGCGTCCACGGTGTGGACCGCGGGCGACGGGCGCCAGCGCGGGGAGATGGCCCGTGTGCTGCTGGGCGGCGGCCGGGTCACGATCGTGCACCGCGAGCTGGCGCACGCCAACACCGTGCTGCGCGACGAGTTCACGGCCCGGCCGGCTCCCGGCGGCGGGTTCGTGGTCGACGGGCGCAAGGCGGTCGTCATCAACGCCGACCGTGCCGACACGTTCATCATGTACGCGCGCACGGCCGAGGACGGTCCGGGGAGCCACTCCGTGCTGATGCTCGGCCCCGGGGAGCCCGCCTCCGGCGAGGTGCGCCGGCTGGCCCGGGTGGAGCTGCCCGGTATGCGCGGCGCCCGGTTCGCCGGGCTCGAACTCGCCGGTGTGGCGCTGCCGGAGGGCGCGGTCGTCGGCGCGCGGGGCGACGGGGTGTCGCTGGCGCTGCGCAGTTTCCAGATCAGCCACTGCCTGGTGCCCGGCACGGTGCTCGCGGGCGTGGACAGCGTGCTGCGCCAGGCGGTGCGCGCGGCCACCGAGGGCCGCCCCGACGGGCAGCCGGCCCGCCGCTGGCGCAAGGTGCTCGCCGGGGTCTTCGCGGACCTGCTGGCCTGCGACAGCATGGCCGTGACGGGGCTGCGCGCGCTGAGCCTGCTGCCCGAGGACGCGTACCTGCTGGCGGCGGCGGTCAAGTACACGATGCCGGACATGCTGCGGGAGAACCTGGAGGAGCTGGCCACCGTGCTCGGCGCCCGGGGTTACGACCGCGGTCCGGTGTACGGCGGTTTCCAGAAGCTCGTACGGGACCTGCCGGTGGCGGGGCTCGGGCACGCGGGGACGGCCGTCTGCCAGGCGGTGCTGGTGCCGCAGCTGCCGGTGCTGGCGCGGTCGGCGTGGTTCCGCACCGCGGAGCCGCCGGCGGAGCTGTTCCGTCCCGGCGCGCCGCTGCCGGCGTTCGACCACCGCAGGCTGGCGCACTCGGGCCGGGACGACCTGCTGACGGCCACGCTGATCGGCGTCGCCGGGCGGCTCGGCGCGGCGGCGGGCACGGCGCGGGGCCCGGGCGGGGGTCCGCGGGAGGTGCTCGCGGCCCTGGCGGAGACCTTCGTCGGGGAGCTGCGGGTGCTGCGCTCCCGGTGCGCGGCGCTGGACGACTCGGTGGGTACGGCCTTCAATCCGCAGGCCTGCGCGCTGGCCGACCGCTACGCGCTGGTGATGGCGGCGGCGGCCGTCCTGGGCGTCTGGGAGGGGCAGGCCGGGACGGGCTCCTGGCTGGAGGACCCGGCCTGGGCCGTGCTGGCCCTCAGCCGTATCGGCCGCAGGCTCGGCGCGGCGGTGCCGGATCTGCCCGACGGGGTCGTCGAGTCGGTGCTGGAGGAGGTGCTGGGCCGCTGCCGCGAGGGGCTCAGCCTGGATCTGTACGGGACGCGGCTCGCGGGCTGAGCCGCGCGGCCGGGGCCCCGTACGGGAGGTGCCGCGGCCGGACACCCCCTAGGGAGTGTCGTCAAAGTGGCGTCGGCCGCCTGTAGGGCGGTGCTGTCGGGGTCTGGTGCGTGCGATCGCAAGGCGGAGGAGGGAGTCGATGCGGAGCATTGGCGACCGACGACAACGCGGCGAGCGTGCGTGCCAGACCCCGACAGCCAGACGCGACTTTGACGACACGACCTAGGGCGGCGGGTGCGGCGCCGCCCGGCTTCATCGCCGCCCGTCCCCGGTGGGGCGGGCGGCTCTGACTACACGCAGGGAGACGACGATGGACGAGGTGAGATGCGCCGCGCCCATTCACGTGCCGCGGCCGGCCGGTCCGTGGCACGGGGTGCGGGAGAACCTGGCGGAACTGGGCAACGCGGTGGTGCACACGACCTGGAGCGAGTGGCTGCCCAGCGTGCTCACCTCGCCGCGGCTGCGGGAGCTGCTCGGCCCGGACTGGGACCGCTACCGGCGCACCCCCGACGCCACCGTGCGCTACCGCTTCGCGGCGGCCCGGCTGCTGATCAAGTACACGGCCGCGGCGGCGCTGGGGACCACGCCCGAGGACCTGGACCTGGCCTACCGGCTCGGCGGGCGGCCGTACCTGCGCGGCTTCGACCAGGTCGACCTGAGCTTGTCGCACACCGGGGACCTGATGGCGGTGGGGCTCAGCCGCACCGGCCGGATCGGGGTGGACGTGGAGCCGGCCGACCGCACGGTGCGGCTGGAGCTGCTGGAGACGCAGATCCTGACGCCCGCCGAGGCGCAGGAGATCGCCGGGCTGCCCGAGGAGGAGCGGATCGGGCACGCGCTGCGGCTGTGGACGCTGAAGGAGGCGTACAGCAAGGCGCTCGGGCAGGGACTGCGGCTCGGCTTCCGGGAGTTCGGCTTCAGCAAGGGGGGCCGGCTGCTCGCCCCGGACGGCAGCGCCGCCACCCGCGGCGAGTGGGGCTTCGCCACCCATTCGGTCATGGGCCGCTACCTGCTCAGCGTGGCCTGCCACGACGCGGGGCTCAGCTCGTCCGGCGACACCTGCGCGGGGACCATGCTCGACCGCGGGTTCCTGTCGGCGATGAGCCGGACGGGAGAGTGAGCGCGCCCTGCGGCCGAACGCGGTGACGGGGGCGGCCCGCCGGGGATCCGGCTGCGGTCCGGCCGTCCTCCACCGGATCTCCACCCGCGTCAGCCCCGTATCAGCGCCATGACAGCGGGGTGCTCCACGGTGGGC
Organism: Streptomyces sp. NBC_01408; assembly: GCF_026340255.1. Taxonomy (GTDB): domain Bacteria; phylum Actinomycetota; class Actinomycetes; order Streptomycetales; family Streptomycetaceae; genus Streptomyces. The sequence goes on from NZ_JAPEPJ010000004.1 coordinate 10,367, forward strand.
CCGGGAGCAGCGCGCCTTCGGACCGCCGGAGCGGGCGCGGCTCCCCGGGTTTCCGGCTGCCCCGGGCCCGTACGGGAGCACGTGGAGCCGGAGGAGGGCGTGCCATGGCGAGGCCGAGCCGCCCACGCCCGGTGCACGGACGCGGGGGCCGCAGGGCCGCCGCCCGGCGCTCCGCGGTGCCCGCCCGTCCGGCGGAGCCGTCCGTACCGGTGAGCCGGATCCCGTCCGGCCCGCTGCTGGAAGCCCTTGCCGGGCGGGGCGGCGGCCGCCATGTCGAGCAGCTTTCGTGGCGCTGGCGCGGGCCGCTGGACACCGGCCGGTTCACCGCCGCCTGGCAGTCCGTCGTCGACCGCGAGACGGTGCTGCGGGCGGCCGTCCACCGGGAGCCGGAGCCGCGGGTGGTGCTGCACGAGCATGCCGCCGCCGAGGTCGTACGGCATCCGGCGGGCACCGTCGACTGGGACGAACTCCTGGAACGGGACCGGCTGCGCGGCTTCGACCTGCGCAGTCCCGGTCCGCTGCGCGTCACCCTCGTCGACGACCCCGCGGAGGGGACCGGGCCGGGTGCGCTGCCGGGGCCGGCGGCGGGTGCGACGCGCGTGCTGGTCACCTTCCACCACGGACTGCTCGACGCCTGGAGCGTGTTCGTGCTCCTGGACGAGTTCTACCGGGCCTATCTGGCGGGCGGCACGCTGTCCGGCGGCGAGCGGCGCCCCGACATCCGTGACTGGGCCGGCTGGCTGGACGGCCAGGACACCGGCCCGGCGCGGGAGTTCTGGTCCCGGGCCGTGCCCGAGGGGGAGCCCGCGGTGCTGCCCGCGCTGCCGGGACCCGACACCCTGGAGAGCGGATGCGGCCGCGCCGAGGCGCGGCTGAGCGCGGCCGAGGCGGACCGGCTGCACCGCTGGGCCGCCGCCCAGGCCGTGCCCGACTCCAGCGCGCTGCAGGCCGTCTGGGCGCTGCTGCTGTACCGGGCCGCGGAGGTGAGCGGGCCCGCGCTGGTGGGCTTCGGGGTCACCGTCTCGGGGCGGGGCATCGCGCTGGACGCCGTCGAGCGGCTGCCGGGGCCGATGCGCAACTGCCTGCCGATGGCCGTGCGGGTCGACCCCGGGCACCCGCTGGGCCGGCTGCTGACCACGCTGCGCGACCGGGCGCTGGACATGGCCCCGTACGAATGGGTGACGGCCGGGCAGATCCACGAGTGGACCGGCCGCGCCACGGACGGCCGGCTGCTGGAGAGCCTGGTCGCGGTCGAGAGCACGCCGCGCGCACCGGCGGAGCTGAAGGCTCAGCTGGCCGCCGACGGCATCCGGGTCGATCCGCTGCGCGCGAGCGGCGCGCACACGGTCTTCCCCGTCGCGCTGCTGGCGCACGGCGGCAGCGACGGCACGCTCACGCTGGCCGCCGTCCACGACCGCGCCCGGATCTCCGCCGCCGACGCCCGCCGCCTGGTCGGGCACTGCGCCCGGCTGCTGCGCGCGCTGCCGGCCACCGGCGAGGCGACGACCGTGGCGCAGGTGCTGGCCCTGCTGGCCGGCGAAGAGCCGCCGCGGATCGCCGCCCGGCGGCGGCCCCCGGCCGGGGGCGGGGGCGGGGACGGGCTCAGCCGCCCCGCGACCGGCGGACGACCTGTCGTCGAGCGGATCACGAGCGAGTCTTGACACCGTGGGGCGACCGACCGTGAAGGAGGCGCCCGTGTACCGCATCAGTGAAGAGATCCAGGAGGTCGAGATGATCGTGTTCGGGATGGTCCCGGTGCGGGTCGCGCCCCCGCTGTGGCTGGCCGGAGCGGACGAGGACGAGGCGGAGTTCACCATCGTCCGCGGCATCGACTAGCCGTGCCGTACGAGACCTCGGCCACCTCCCTCGCCGGCCGCCGCTGGGAACTGCCCCCGCTGCCCGCGCTGCCCGCGCTGTCCCCGCTGTCCCCGCCGCGGCCCGTCGGCGCCTCCCCGGCCCGCACGCGCGCCGCGCGCCTGCGCCGGGCGGTGTGGCTGGCCGTGTGCGGGCCGGGCGGCCCTGCCGGTGCCCGCACGGGCCGGCGTAGGGACAGCCGTACGGACAGCCGTACGGGCCGCAGTGCCGGCCGGGCCACGGCCCCGGCGGCCGCCCGCACCTCGCCCCAAGGCTCCACGCTCCAGCGGAAGAAGGATCCACACACGATGTCGCTGTCCGAACAGGGTTCCGCCGCCCCGACGGTGTCGGCCGGGGCCGAGACGTTCCTGAACGACCCCCGGCACGTCGGCGCGCTCACCACCGTCCGGCCCGACGGGACGCTGCACGTGGCGCCCGTACGGTTCACCTGGGACGGGAGGGCCGGCCTCGTACGGGTCATGACGGTCGCCTCCTCGCGCAAGGCGCGGAACCTGCTGGCCGGCCCGGGCGGCCGGGTGGCGCTGTGCCAGGTCGACGGGTTCACCTGGGTGACCCTGGAGGGCCGGGGCACGGTCGTGACGGACCCGGCGCGGATCGCGGACGGCGCGCGGCGCTACGCCAAGCGGTACTGGTCGGCGCCGCCGGACCCGCCGGGCCGGGTGGTCATCGAGATCGAGGTCGACCGGGTGCTCAGCCTCAACGCCTGACGCGCCCGCGGGTACGTACGCGCGGCGGCGCCGGGGGGTTTCCCCGGCGCCGCCGCGCGTTGCCTTCGGTTCCTCGGTGCCTTCGGTGCCTCAGGCGGCCGGCGGCGGGTTGCCGTCGGCCCACAGGAGCCGGAAGGACAGCAGGTTCAGCCGCCAGCCCTGCGGGGTGCGCCGGGCCTCGCCGTCGACGTAGGTGCCGGTGGCGAAGAGCGGGGGGAGCTCGCCCTGGGGGCGCGCGTGCCGCTCGTGGTGCACGTGCGTGGAGAGCAGGTTGGCGCGCAGCGTGGCCCGGGCACCGTCGAGGACGACCACGGCCGGGGAGCCGAGGTGCTGGGTGCGGGCGAAGGCGGCGAGGGCAGCGCGGTGGTATTCGGCCATCTCCTCGATGCCCTCGTGCCGGCTCATCGGGAACGCGACCACCGCGTCCGGGGTGAACAGGCGCGCAGCCCAGGCGTCGTCCAGCTTCTCGTTCTCGATGTTGTCGAGCGACACGAGGTAGTGGCCGAGCAGGTCCGCGACAAGGGCGCGCGATTCCGCGGCGGACTCGGTGGGGGCAACACCTTGGGATTCGGTGGTGGATTCGTCCAGGATTCGGGTGGAGTTCATGCCTGATAATGCCGTCGCGGATACCTCCCCCGGCAAGTCCGCTTGTCAAAGATCTGACGTACCCGACGGTTTTCTGTCATTGCTTGTCGAAGGCCTGTACTCAGCCCTATTTACGACTCGGGCAAGCCCTCGCAATACTGGCCGAACACCAGCGGGAAGAGGGCAGATGGACACCTTTGATGCAGACGTCATCGTAGTGGGAGCCGGTCCCACCGGACTTATGCTCGCGGGCGAATTGAGGCTCAATGGAGTCTCGGTGACGGTCCTTGACAAACTCACCGAACCCATTCAGCAGTCCCGCGCCCTCGGCTTTTCGGCACGGACCATCGAGGAATTCTCGCAGCGCGGGCTGATTCCCCGATTCGGCGAGGTCGGGGTCATTCCCTTCGGGCACTTCGGCGGGGTTCCGCTCGACTACCAGGTCCTTGAGGGCGGTTCGTACGGTGCCCGCGGAATTCCGCAGGCACGCACCGAGGGAATCCTCGGCGGCTGGGCCCGCGAGCTGGGCGCCGAGGTGCGCCGCGGGGTCGAGGTCACCGGCCTGGAGGCCGACGACGACGGGGTGACGGTCGTCGCGGACACCGCGGACGGCCCGGTGCGGCTGCGCGCCCGCCACGTGGTCGGCACCGACGGCGCCCGCAGCGCCGTCCGCAAGATCGCCGGAATCGACTTCCCCGGCACCGAGGCCACGCTCGAACTGCGCTTCGCCGACGTGACCGGGATCCAGCTGCGCCCCCGCTTCAGCGGTGAGCGCGTCCCCGGCGGCATGGTCATGGTCATCCCGATGGGCCCGGACCGCAGCCGCATCATCTACTTCGACAGCAACGAGCCGCTGCGCACCAGCCCGGACCCGATCACCTTCGAGGAGGTCGCCGCGGCCTTCCAGCGGCTGTCGGGCGAGGACATCAGCGGCGCCACGCCGCTGTGGGTCAGCTCGACCACCGACGTCAGCCGCCAGGCCGCCGCGTACCGCAAGGGGCGGATCTTCCTCGCCGGCGACGCCGCGCACATCCACCTGCCGATCGGCGCGCAGGGCATGAGCGCGGGCGTGCAGGACGCGGTCAACCTCGGCTGGAAGCTCGCCCTGGACATCAAGGGCCAGGCTCCCGAGGGGCTGCTCGACACCTACCACGCGGAGCGGCACCCGGTCGGCGCCCGGATCCTGACCAACACCCTCGCCCAGCGCACCCTCTACCTGGGCGGCGACGAGCTCAACCCGATGCGCGAGGTCTTCACCGAGCTGGTGCAGAACTACGAGTCGGTCCGCCGCCACCTGGTCGGCATGGTCACCGGCCTGGACATCCGCCACGACCTCGGCGAGGGCGAACACCCGCTGCTGGGCCGGCGCCTGCCGGACCGCGACCTGGTGGTCGACGGCGAGAAGACCTCCAGCTTCGCGCTGCTGCACGCCGGGCGCGCCGTGCTCCTGGAGCTCGGCGGCGACCACGGCCTGCGCGAGGCGGCCACGGGCTGGTCCGACCGCGTCGAGGTGGTCACCGCCGACCAGGTCGACTGCGACGCCCCCGTGGACGGCATCCTGCTGCGCCCCGACGGCTACGTCGCCTGGGTCGCGCCCTCCGGCTCCGGTTCCGAAGGCCTCAACGACACCCTCACCCGCTGGTTCGGTCCCGCCAACTGAGCGCGCCGCGCCCCGGTCACGTCCGTACCCTCAAAGGAAGCGAAGGAACAATGCCCACCATCTCCCTCGAGGACAAGCACCTCACCGTCCTCAACCTCTTCACCACTGACGCTCCTGAGAAGCAGGAAAGCCTGATCCGGGAGATGCGCAAGATCGTCGACGCGGCGACCTACGAGGGCTGGATGTCCAGCACCGTGCACGCGGGCGTGGACAGCCCCGGCACCGCCAACTTCATCCAGTGGCGCAGCGGCGAGGACCTCGAGAAGCGGTACTCCGCCGACGAGTTCAAGCACCGCACCCTCCCGGTCTTCGGCGAGATCACCACCTCGATCCGCCTCCTGCAGAACGAGGTCGTCTACACGCTGGCCGGCCCCGGCCCCTGCGGCAAGATCGAGATCGGCCCGGACCGCGAGGTCTACACCTCCATCACCGTCTACGGTGTCGAGGCGGCGAACCAGGACGAGCTGATCGACGCCCTCGGCGCCGGCCAGGCCGGCATCGTGGACGCCCCGGGCTTCCGCGCCCACGTCGTCCTCAAGGGCCTGCGCGCCCGCGGCCTGGAGGGCTCCTTCGCCGTCTCCTACTTCCAGTGGGACACCAAGGAGGCGTACGAGGCCCACCGCGACCAGGACCCCGAGACCTGGCCGGTCGGCCGCCAGAAGGCCCAGGCCCGCGTGGACGCCGTCGCCACCTCCGTGGACGGCAACACCTACAACGTGGTGCACACGCGCTCTGCCGGCGAGTGAACCGGCGCGCCCCTGACGGCGCGACCGGCTCCCGAGCCCCTGGACGCCCGGTCCCCGCGCGGGGACCGGGCGTCCAGCGCACGTGCCCCGCTTGTGCGGCCTGAGTACGGCTCCGGTGGAACTCAGGTATCCCCCGTGCCGGGCGCTATCGCCGGGCCGCACCGTCGAGGGCGATGGCGCATTTTCCCGCCGCCGCGCAGACCATGCCGCTGCGCGAACCCTCCCACGCAACCGCTGAGGAGCTAAACCGTATGCACAGCACCCTGATCGTCGCCCGGATGGCAGCGGCCTCGACCCACGACGTGGCCAAGCTGTTCTCCGAATTCGACGCGACGGACATGCCCCAGCGCATGGGAACGCGGCGCCGCCAGCTGTTCTCGTACCGGGGCCTGTACTTCCACCTCCAGGACTTCGACGAGGACAACGGGGGCGAGCTGATCGAGGGCGCGAAGAGCGATTCGCGCTTCGTGCAGATCAGCGAGGACCTGAAGCCCTTCATCGAGGCCTACGACCCGAAGACCTGGCGTTCGCCGGCTGACGCGATGGCCACCCGCTTCTACAACTGGGAGGGTTCCGCGTGACGAGGCGACGCGTTGTCATCACCGGGATCGAGGTGATCGCCCCCGGTGGTGTCGGCAAGGAGAACTTCTGGAACCTGCTGAGCGAGGGCCGTACCGCCACGCGCGGGATCACCTTCTTCGACCCCACTCAGTTCCGCTCGCGGGTGGCCGCCGAGGTCGACTTCGACCCGTACGCGCACGGCCTGACCCCGCAGGAGGTCCGCCGCCTGGACCGGGCCGCGCAGTTCGCCGTCGTGGCCTCGCGCGGCGCGGTCGCCGACAGCGGCATCGAGCTGGGCGGGATCGACCCCCACCGCATCGGCGTCACCGTCGGCAGCGCGGTGGGAGCCACGATGGGCCTCGACGAGGAGTACCGGGTCGTCAGCGACGGCGGCCGGCTGGACCTGGTCGACCACACCTACGCGGTCCCGCACCTGTACAACCACATGGTGCCCAGCTCCTTCGCCACCGAGGTGGCCTGGGCGGTCGGCGCCGAGGGCCCCAGCACCGTGGTTTCCACCGGCTGCACCTCCGGCATCGACTCGGTCGGCTACGCCGTCGAACTCGTCCGCGAGGGCTCGGCGGACGTCGTGATCGCCGGCTCCTCGGACGCCCCGATCTCGCCGATCACCATGGCCTGCTTCGACGCCATCAAGGCCACCACTCCGCGCTACGACGACCCGGAGCACGCCTCGCGCCCCTTCGACGGCACCCGCAACGGGTTCGTCCTCGGCGAGGGCACCGCGTTCTTCGTGCTGGAGGAGCTGGAGAGCGCGAAGAAGCGCGGCGCGCACATCTACGCGGAGATCGCCGGCTACGCCACGCGCAGCAACGCCTACCACATGACGGGCCTGCGCCCCGACGGCCTGGAGATGGCCGAGGCGATCAACCTCGCGCTCGGCGAGGCGCGCCTGAACCCCGAGGCGATCGACTACATCAACGCGCACGGCTCGGGCACCAAGCAGAACGACCGGCACGAGACCGCCGCCTTCAAGCGCAGCCTCGGCGACCACGCGTACCGCACCCCGGTCAGCTCCATCAAGTCGATGGTCGGGCACTCGCTCGGCGCGATCGGCTCCATCGAGATCGCCGCGTCGGCGCTGGCCATGGAGTACGACGTCGTACCCCCGACGGCCAACCTGCACACGCCCGACCCGGAGTGCGACCTCGACTACGTCCCCGTCACCGCGCGCGACCAGCTGGTCGACGCGGTGCTCACGGTCGGCAGCGGATTCGGCGGCTTCCAGAGCGCCATGGTGCTGGCCAGCCCCGAAAGGAGCCTCGTATGACCACGTCGGTGGTGGTCACCGGTCTTGGCGTCGCCTCCCCCAACGGGCTCGGCACCGAGGACTACTGGTCGGCAACGGTCGGCGGGAAGAACGGCATCGGCCGGATCACCCGCTTCGACCCCTCCGGCTACCCGGCCCGGCTGGCCGGCGAGGTGCCCGGCTTCCAGGCCGAGGAGCACCTGCCCAGCCGTCTGCTGCCGCAGACCGACCGGGTCACCCGGCTCGCGCTGGTGGCGACCGACTGGGCGCTGGCGGACGCGGGCGTCGACCCGAAGGAACTGCCCGAGTTCGACATGGGCGTCATCACGGCCAGCGCCGCGGGCGGCTTCGAGTTCGGCCAGGGCGAGCTGCAGAGCCTGTGGAGCCGCGGCAGCCAGTACGTCTCCGCGTACCAGTCCTTCGCCTGGTTCTACGCCGTCAACAGCGGCCAGATCTCGATCCGCAACGGCATGAAGGGCCCCGCCGGGGTCGTCGTCAGCGAGCAGGCCGGCGGCCTCGACGCCGTCGCCCACGCCCGCCGGCAGATCCGCAAGGGCACCGCGCTGATCGTCTCCGGCGGGGTCGACGCCTCCATCTGCCCCTGGGGCTGGGTGGCGCAGCTGTCGACCGGGAAGCTGAGCACCAGCGACGAGCCCTCGCGGGCCTACCTGCCCTTCGACCGCGACGCGCGGGGCTACGTGCCCGGCGAGGGCGGCGCGATCCTCATCGTCGAGGACGCGGAGGCGGCCCGGGCACGCGGCGCCCACATCTACGGCGAGATCGCCGGGTACGGCTCGACGATGGACCCGCGTCCCGGCAGCGGCCGCGAGCCGGGCCTGGGCAAGGCGATCCGGATCGCCCTCGCCGACGCCGGCGTGGAAGCGGCGGACGTGGACGTGGTCTTCGCCGACGGCGCCGGGGACCCCACCCTCGACCGCGAGGAAGCGGCGGCGATCAGCGGGGTCTTCGGGGACCGCGCGGTGCCGGTGACGGTGCCCAAGACGATGACCGGCCGCCTGTACTCGGGCGCGGCGTCGCTGGACCTGGCGGCGGCGTTCCTGTCGATCCGCGACGGGGTCATCCCGCCCACCGTGCACACCCAGCCGTGCCCGGACTACCCGCTCGACCTGGTCGTCGGCCAGTCGCGGCAGGCCCCGGTGCGCACCGCGCTGGTGCTGGCCCGCGGCAGCGGCGGCTTCAACTCCGCCATGGTCGTGCGCGCCGCGCAGTAGCGCCGTACGCCACCCAGACACCACACCACGTAAGGAAAGGGACTTCCACCATGGCCACCAACGCATTCACCCCCGACGACCTGCGCCGCACCCTGCGGGAGGCCGCGGGCGTGGCCGAGGGCGTCGACCTGGACGGCGACATCCTCGACACCGAGTTCGACGTGCTCGGCTACGAGTCCCTCGCGCTGCTGGAGGCCGGAAGCCTCATCGAGCGCGAGTACGGCATCTCCCTCGACGAGGAGGCCGTCAACGACGCGAACACCCCGCGTGCGTTCATCGAGGTCGTCAACGCGCAGCTCGCGCCCGCCACGGCTGCCTGAGGGGGATCCGACATGACGCAGAACACCGCCCCCCGGGTCGCCGTCATCACCGGCGCCACCAGCGGCATCGGCCTCGCCTCGGCGCGGCTGCTGGCCTCGCAGAACCACCAGGTCTTCATCGGCGCCCGCAACGCCGACAACGTCGCGGCCACCGTCAAGGAGCTCCAGGCCGAGGGCCTGGACGTGGACGGCGGCGTCGTCGACGTCCGCGACACCGCCTCCGTCGAGGCCTTCGTCCAGGGCGCCGTCGACCGCTTCGGCACCGTCGACGTCGTGGTCAACAACGCCGGCCGGTCCGGCGGCGGCCCCACCGCGGACATCGCGGACGAGCTGTGGGAGGACGTCATCGAGACGAACCTCAACAGCGTCTTCCGGGTGACGCGCGCCGCGCTGACCACCGGCGGCATGCGCGGCAAGGACCGCGGCCGGATCATCAACATCGCCTCCACCGCGGGCAAGCAGGGTGTCGTCCTCGGCGCCCCGTACTCGGCGTCCAAGCACGGCGTCGTCGGTTTCACCAAGGCGCTGGGCAACGAGCTCGCCCCGACCGGCATCACCGTCAACGCGGTCTGCCCGGGCTACGTGGAGACCCCGATGGCCCAGCGGGTCCGCCAGGGCTACGCGGCCGCGTACGACACCTCCGAGGACGCCATCCTCGAGAAGTTCCAGTCGAAGATCCCGCTCGGCCGCTACTCCACGCCCGAGGAGGTCGCCGGTCTGGTCGGCTACCTGGCCTCCGACACGGCCGCCTCCATCACCGCCCAGGCGCTCAACGTCTGCGGTGGCCTGGGCAACTTCTAGGCCCTGACCGGCCGGCCGGGCCGGGCGCCCCGCGCACCACCGGCATTTCCCGAGGAGAAAGAGGAGTAAGTCGTCATGACGACGCGTGAGGTCGAGCACGAGATCACCATCGGCGCCCCCGCCGCCGCGGTCTACCAGCTGCTCGCGGACGTCACCAACTGGCCGCGGATCTTCCCGCCGACGATCCACGTCGACCGGGTCGAGGCCGAGGGCAACGAGGAGAAGATCCGGATCTGGGCGACCGCCAACGGCCAGCCCAAGAACTGGACCTCGCGCCGCACCCTGGACCCCGAGGGCCTGCGCATCACCTTCCGCCAGGAGGTCCCGGCGGAACCGGTCAAGCACATGGGCGGCACCTGGATCATCGAGGCGCTCGGTGCGGAGGAGTCCCGCGTCCGGCTGCTGCACGACTACAGCGCGATCAACGACGACGCGCACGACCTGCTGTGGATCGAGCGGGCCGTGGACAAGAACAGCACCTCGGAACTGGCGGCGCTCAAGACGAACGTCGAGCTCGCGCACGCCGCCGAGACCGAGGAGCTGACCTTCTCCTTCGTGGACACGGTGCAGATCGCGGGCAACGCCAAGGACGCCTTCGACTTCATCAACGAGGCGGACCGGTGGGCCGAGCGGCTGCCCCACGTCGCCGTCGTGCGCCTGGCCGAGGACACCCCGGGTCTGCAGGAGCTGGAGATGGACACCCGCGCGAAGGACGGCTCGGTGCACACCACCAAGTCGTACCGGGTGGTCTTCCCGCACCACAAGATCGCGTACAAGCAGGTCACGCTGCCCGCGCTGATGACCCTGCACACCGGCGAGTGGACCTTCGAGGAGAACGAGGGCGGGTTCGCCGCCTCCTCGCAGCACACCGTCACCCTCAACACGGACAACATCGCGCGGATCCTGGGCCCGGAAGCCACCGTGGCCGACGCCCGCGCCTACGTCCACACCGCGCTCAGCACCAACAGCAGCGCCACGCTCGCGCACGCCAAGGCCTACGCCGAGCAGAAGGCCTGACCATGACTGCGGACCTGCTGGAGGCCGACGTCATCGTCGTCGGCGCCGGTCCCGTCGGGCTGCTGCTCGCCGGCGAACTGTGCCGGGGCGGCGCCGACGTGGTCGTGCTGGAGAAGCGTCGCGCCCCCAGTACGGAGTCGCGGGCCTCCACCCTGCACGCCCGCACCATGGAGATCCTCGACGTCCTCGGGCTGCTGCCCGACCTCGGCGGCCCGCCGGTCGAACCGCGCGGCCACTTCGGGGGGATCCCCCTGGACCTGACCGGGCCCAGCACCCACCCCGGCCAGTGGAAGGTCCCGCAGACCAAGACCGAGGGCGTGCTGGAGGAGTGGGCGATCTCGCTCGGCGCCGACATCCGGTGCGGCCACGAGCTGACCTCCGTCACCGAGACGGGCGGGCCGGCCGAGGACGGGCCGGACGCCGGGCACGTGGAGGCCGAAGCCGTCGGCCGCGACGGGGTGGTGCTGCGGCTGCGCGCCCGCTACCTGGTGGCCTGCGACGGCGAGGACAGCGCCGTACGGCGCCTGGTGGGCGCCCGGTTCCCCGGCGAGGACGCCGGCCGGGAGCTGCTGCGCGCCGACGTCGAAGGCATCGACATCCCCAACCGTCGCTTCCAGCGGCTGGAGAAGGGCCTCGCCATCGCCTGGCGCAACCCCGCCGGGGTGACCCGCGTGATGGTCCACGAGTTCGGCTCGGTCGCGCAGCCGCGCAGCGGCGAGGCGCAGTTCGAGGAGATCGCCGTCGTCTGGAAGCGGGTCACCGGCGAGGACATCAGCGGCGGCACCCCGCTGTGGGTGAACTCCTTCGGCGACGCCTCCCGCCAGCTCGACCGGTACCGCCACGGCCGGATCCTGTTCGCGGGAGACGCCGCGCACCGGCAGATGCCGATCGGCGGCCAGGCCCTCAACCTCGGCCTGCAGGACGCCTTCAACCTCGGCTGGAAGCTCGCGCTGCACCTGCGCGGTGCCGCCCCCGCCGCCCTGCTCGACACCTACCACGCCGAACGGCACGCGGTCGGCCGGCGGGTCCTGGCCAACATCCGGGCCCAGGCCCTGATGCTGCTCGGCGGCCCCGAGGTGGAGCCGCTGCGCACCGTACTGGGCGAGCTGATCGCCCTGGAGGACGTACGGGCCCACCTGGCCGGCATGATCAGCGGCCTCGACGTCCGCTACGACGTGGGCGGCCCGGCGCACCCGCTGCTGGGCCTGCGGCTGCCGGAGACGGCGCTGCTGGCCGACGGCGGCGAGACCAGCACCACCCGCCTGCTGCGCGAGGGCCGGGGCGTCCTGCTCGACCTGCGCGGCGCGGCGGACGATCCGCTTCCCGGTGCGGACGGCTGGGCGGACCGGGTGGACGTACGGGCCGCGCTCCCGAAGCAGGGCGGCGCCCTTGAGGGCGTCGGCGCGGTTCTCCTGAGGCCGGACGGCCATGTCGCGTGGGCGGGGTCCGGCGACGCCGGGCTGCGGGAGGCGCTGGAGCGCTGGTTCGGCCCGTCGGGCTGACCGGCCGCCGGCCGCACGCCGACCGCGCGCCGGCCGCGCCCCCACCACCCACCACCGCGCAACTCTTTACGACGCATCTCGAGGAAGGGAACACCATGGAAGGGACAGCGGTGGACACCGATGTCATCGTCGTCGGAGCCGGTCCGACCGGCCTGATGCTCGCCGGGGAACTGCGCCTGGGCGGGGCGCGCGTGATCGTGATCGAGAAGCTGACCGAGCCCACCATGCAGTCGCGGGGCCTGGGCTTCACCGCCCGCACCATGGAGTCGTTCGACCAGCGCGGGCTGCTGCCCCGGTGGGGCGGGCTGGAGACCATGCCGATGGGGCACTTCGGCGGTGTGCAGTTCGACTACAGCGTGCTGGAGGACGCCCACTTCGGCGCCCGCGGCGTGCTGCAGTGGCGCACCGAGGAGGTGCTGGAGACCTGGGCCACGGAGCTGGGCGCGCAGATCCGGCGCGGCTGGGAGTTCGCGGAGCTGGCCGACGGGTTCCTGGACGGGGACACCGTCGAGATCACGGTGAACACCCCGGAGGGGGAGCAGCGCCTACGCGCGTCCTACCTGGTGGCCTGTGACGGTTCGCGCAGCACCATCCGCCGCGCGGCCGGCTTCGACTTCCCGGGCATCCCGGCCAGCCGGAAGATGTACGTCGCCGACGTGGTCGGCTGCGAGCTGCGTCCGCGCTACCTCGGCGAGCAGCTGCCGAACGGCATGGTCATGGTCGGCCCGCTGGGCGACGGCGTGGACCGCATCATCGTGTGCCCGCACGGCACCCCGGCGAGCGACCGCGACGCGATCGTCCCGTTCGAGGAGGTCGCCGACGCCTGGGAGCACATCACGGGCGAGGACATCCACGGCGGCGGCGCGAAGTGGGTGAGCTCCTTCACCGACGCCACCCGGCAGACCTCCGAGTACCGGCGCGGACGGGTGCTGGTGGCCGGCGACGCCGCGCACATCCACCTGCCGGCCGGCGGCCAGGGTCTGAGCACCGGTGTGCAGGACGCGGTCAACCTGGGCTGGAAGCTGGCGGCGGTGGCGCGCGGTACGGCGCCGGACGCGCTGCTCGACACCTACCACGCCGAGCGGCACCCGGTCGGCAGGCGGCTGCTGATGAACACCCGTGCCCAGGGCACGGTGTTCCTCGGCGGCGAGGAGGCCGAGCCGCTGCGCCAGCTGTTCCAGGAGCTCGTGCAGTACGACGACGTCAAGCGGCACCTGGCGGGCATCGTCAGCCACCTGGAGATCCGCTACGAGTTCGGTGACGGCACGGGCGAGGAGGGCCACCCGCTGGTGGGCCGCCGGATGCCGCCGCGGCTGCTGGTCGGCGCCGAGGGCGAGACCCGGATCGCCGAACTGCTGCACCCCGGGCGCGGGGTGCTGCTCGACCTGGCCGACGACGAGGCCGTACGGAATGCCGCGGCCGGCTGGCAGGGCCAGGTGGACGTGGCGACGGTCGTCGCCAAGCCCGCCGACGGAGCCGACCAGCTGGAGGGCATCACCGCCCTGCTGGTCCGCCCCGACGGCTACGTGGCCTGGGCCGGATCCACGCAGCAGGGCCTCACGGACGCCCTCGACCGCTGGTTCGGCCCGACCGCCTGATCCCCTCCCCCCAGGGGCCGCGCCCCTGTCCCGCCGGTAGATCGGCGGGACAGGGGCGCGGGTGCGTTGGGGGGGCACATCACTCGCCGCCGGATACGACGCTGCTCACATGACTGGCGTCGGCCACGCAACCGTCGTCTCCGTGGGCCGCCCGTAGTCGACCCCGTCGACACCCCACCCGTACAGCTCGCGGATCTGGCCCATGAACCAGTCCGCGCCGCCCCGCGCGTGCTCCAGTCCGGCCTCCGGGTCCGCCCACAGTTCCCGCACCCGGTCCTGGACCTCGTCGTCGAGTTCCCAGCCGTCCAGCCGGATGCGGCCCTGCTCGTCGAGGACCAGCGGTGCCGCCCCCGTCAGTTGCTCCCACAGTTCCCCGGCCTGCTCGGCCGTCGTGCGCAGGCCGTCTCCGAGAACGGTCCGCAGGAAGGACGTGTACAGGGCGATCGACGGGATCGCACTGGAAGCCTGGGTGACGGCCGCGCCCGCGACCGCGGTGAACGCCCGGCCCGCGTCTCCCAGCTCCGTGTCCAGGTGCCCGGCGGTCCGCTCCAGGTCCTCCTTCGCCGCGCCGATCGTGCCCTGCCGGTAGATCGGCGCCGTCAGCTCCGAGCCGATGTAGGTCAGCGCCACGGTCGTGAACCCTTCGGCCAGCAGGCCGCGCCCGGCCAGGGCCTCCACCCACAGCCGCCAGTCCGCGCCGCCCATCACCTGCTCCGTCGCGCGGCGTTCCTCGTCGCTGGCCGGTTCCAGGAAGACCTGTCCGACCTTCGGGGCGTCACCGGAGAAGTCCAGCGCCGGGGCCTCGTACGGCCCGCCGAGCGGCTTGATCACCGACTGGTGGACCGTGCCGGTCACGGGGTCGGTGCGGCGCGGAGCCGCCAGGCTGTAGATCAGGTAGTCGACCTTTCCGTACCGCTCCTCCAGCAGAGCCAGCACCTGCTCCTTGCCCGCCGCGGAGAACGCGTCGGTGTTGACGAACGCGAAGTCGCGTCCGGCGTCGCGGGCCAGGGCGTCGGCGGCCGCGGTGCGGTACCAGCCGGCCGTAGCCGTGCGCCGCTCCGTCTCAACGCCCTCGAAGGCGACACCCACACCCCGGATGCCGTGCCGGCGCAGTCCCGTCAGCAGTGTGGCCAGCCCGTACCCGGCGCTGTGGCCGAGGAGCAGTACCACCGGGCTGCTGCCGTCGGTGCGGGCCGGAATCTGCTCCCACATCCGGTGCACGGTCTCAGCGGCCCCGTCCGGGTGGGCGTTGACGATCAGGAAACCGCGCTGCTTCGGGTCGATCTGGCGAAGGCTCACAATGCGTCCGTTCCGTTCGGTACGAGGCGGGCGAAGAGGGTACGAAGGTCTGCGACCGTCTTCGGGGAGCGTATCGACGCCCCGGCCAGCGGCCCGTGCCAGCGCGGCACGGAGATCATTCTCGGTCCTTGTCACCTTCGGCATTGACGAAGTGTTCGGTCCTCAGGCACACGTCCAGCTCGGTGTGGCCGGTGCCGAGAGCCCGCTCACCGCAGGACGCCTTGCCCGAAGGAACCGAGCGGGGTGAGGTTCTGCCAGCAACGCACCGGATCGTGCTCGACGGCCCATGCGAAGCAGCAGGCCCGGCAGTCGGCCATGGGCCCGCCGAACCTGGTCGCGACGCGGGCCGGCATCCGGCACCCGTGGCAGGTCATGTGTTCGCGGTCGCAGGCCCCGTCGGGATGGGCCGGAGATGTCTTGACCTTCAGCTGGAGCCGGGAGAGGTCGAAGGCCTCGCGCTCCATCCTGGGGAGGTCGTCCCACCCTGGGCGCATCACCGCTGCCGCGAAGAGGCGGCCCGCCGGGTGGCGCGGTTCGACCTCGGGGAACAGTCGTCGTGCGCGTACGAAGGCGGCCGGACACCGGACGCCGAGAACTCCGAGTCGTCGACCAGATTCGCCGGGACCGCCGCCACCGGGTGGTCGCAGTACACACAGAACTCGCCGCTCACCGAACGGCCTCGATGTCGGCGACGGCCGTCTGCGGGTCACCGGCCTCACCGGCTGGGAGCAGTGCTCTCGTGACAGCCCCGCAGTCCCAGCACGCCTCCCCGTGCAGGCGTGCAACGCTGATGCTCATTTCCCGCTCCCATCTGCCGTGCCGTGTGGGCAGATGCAGGATGGGCGACGGCGAGCGCTACAAGGGATACAGCTCGTATCCCCTCTCGGCAGAAGTCAGACGGCGCCGATCCAATCGGCGAACGCGGTCAGGCTCTCGGCGTCGGCCCGCTTGATGCGGCGAATCGTCTCGATGTCCTCGCGCGCCCATGGATGCCCCCGGACATGCTGCGGGGCGAGACGCCGAGCCACCTTCAGGGACTCGAACGCGGCATCGGGGCAACCCGCCCACAGCTGGGCACGCCCCAGCTCGACGTAGAACCCAGACCGGCGCTCGGCGGGAATCTCGTCCCCGGGTTTCCACTCCCGAGCCACGTCCAGGGCGACGCCGATGTGGTCCCGGCCGAGGCTGACCGCGACGGCCACCTGATGAATCCGGACGCTGGACGGGCCGAACGCGGTGCCCAGGTAGACGCCTTCGGCCAGGCCGTCCGCGAGCTGCTCGGCATCGTCGAGGTGCCCGTAGGCTGCGGCTGCGTTGCCGGCGCGGGCCGCTACCACGGCGGTCCGCATGTGCAGGGCGCCCCGGACAGCCGCGCCACGTTCGGCGCCCACCCGCGGAACGGCGTCGAGTGCCCGCTCCAGAACAGCCTGACCGGCGCGATAAGCCCGCGCCGCGAGAAACGTCTCCGCGTGGACGTAGGCAGCCGTGGCGACCACATCCGGGTCCCCGGTCTGAGCGGCGGCCCACCGCATGACGTCGATCAGCCGGGCCGACAGGTCGTAAGCGCCGTACTTGTACGCCACGGCGTCTACCGCCCGGGCCGCAGCGACGACAAGACGGGCAGCCTCAGCGCGGCCCGCGCCAGTGGCAGCGGGCAGGTGGGCGAGCGCGTCGGCAAGCAGCGCGGGCGCCGCAGCGGCGATGCGTCCGTACTGGGCCGCGAGCCGCCAGCCGGTCGCCTCCTGCACTGCCCGCGTGAGTTCCGCCAGCGAGCGCGCGGGCGGGTCGAGGGCGATGTCGTACCCGGCGATGGCCGCCGAGATCGCCGGCAGTGCGGCGTGCACCCGACGGTGGGTACCGGTGTACGCCGGATCGAGCCGGGACGCGTCCACGCCGAGCGCGGAGGCCAGCGCCTCCAGTACGACCGGCGACGGTGTGCGGACTCCCCGCTCAATGCTCTTCACCATGGGCAGGGAGACATGCGACTCGCGGGCGAGATCCTGCTGAGTCATGCGCCGGGCCCGGCGCCGTGCGGCGATCCGCTGCCCGATGTGATCGGCCATGCGCGCACCGTACCGCCCGCGGAACAACCGTGCTGCGCCTACTGCTTGACGATATCGACGAGGTCGTTCAATGAGTCGATCGACCAGTCGGCGGCCGCCCGGACCGTGGGATCGTCAGCCCACCAGAACCCCCACGGTCCGCGCCGCAGGTGCGCGGTCCGCAACCCTGCCTCCCGGGCCGGAACAACATCGTTGGCCGGATGGTCGCCTACGTACAGGGTCTCGTCCGCAGGAGCTCCGGACACCTCCAGCACGCGAGCGAAGAACCCTGCGTCGGGCTTCGCCACCCCCCAGTCCCCGGACGTCGCGATCAGATCCGCCGACAGGTTCAGGGCGCGTAGCAGCTCGCCCGCACGCCTGGTCTGGTTCCCGGCGACAACGACCCGGGCCCCGGCCTCGCGGAGTGCTGCAAGCGCCGGGCGGACGTCCTCGTACAGGTCGCTGTCGTCGAGCTGCTCGCCATGACCGGCGGCCTCTCGCGCCGCGTACTCGGCTGCCACGTCAAGGCCCGGCCTCAGCATGCGGAGCGCATCGGCATTGTCCCGGCCATCGACCACCACGGCACCGACGAGGGCGGACAGAGTGTGTCTGGGCACGCTCAGCCAGTCGGCCCACGCCCCCCAGTACCGGTCATCGCGGGTCAGGGTCTCGCCTACGTCCAACACGACGGTACGGATCACCGGGCCAGCCTACGGGCCGGAATCCGACGAGCGGGAGGGGACTTTGTGGCAGCCCTCTGCGCTCGTCCGCTCGGCACGAAGGGAGACCCGCCGCGGCTCCTGCGCGTCGGCGCCGCCTACGCTCGTCGGATGGCGGGCGATGAGCCCGTGGCAGGACGCAACGGTGGGCCGGGAACCGGCAGAGATCCTGGCACCCGTGACCAAGGGGGTATGACATGGGCGTGCCGCAGCCGATGACACACGAGCAGATCGCCGAGCAGCTGGCCGGCCTGCCGGGGTGGGAACAGGACGGGGATGCGATCACCCGCACCTACCCCATCCGCTACCACGCGGCGGTGGCCGCGATCGTGACGATCGCCGACCGGTCCCGGCGTATCCAGCACCATGCAGACCTTGATCTCCGCATCGATCACCTGCGCGCTTCGATCACCACCCACGACGCGGGCAACCGCCTGACCCGAGCCGATTTCGATCTCGCTCACCGGATCGACGAGATCGTGGCCGCACATCAGGCGATTCCGTTGGACTGACCCTGGACACACGGCCGGAAGAGGGTCCCGCCCTGCCCATGCGCCGATCCCTTGCCCGTCAGGAAAGGGATCGTGCCGTCGGCTTCGTCATGCTGTGCGTCGCAGGGGTACGACGTTGCTGCGGCTCGGCTGGGCTGCCGGGCCGAGGCCGTAGTACGTGATGTTCCCGTGGCGCTGCGCCACTTTCAGCCAGCCGGCCGCCGTGAGGGCGGGCAGTTGCTTGCAGAACGTCGTCCGGTTCATGCCCATCGCCTCTGCGATCTCCTGGCCGGTCATGACAACGCCGTACGCGAAGTCCGGGTCCTTCACGGCAGTCAGGTAGAACAGCACGATCCGCATCTCTGGGTGGGTCAGGGACAGGGTCTTCGCAAGGACCGCGGGATCGACCCCGTCCTCGACAAGCCTGTACGCGCTCATGCCGTGCGTCCTTTCTGCTCTGCTCGGGGATACCGGGGGTGACGGGCTCACGATAGGCCTCGGCATCCTCGTGCTGCTGCTTCCCGCCGCTTCGCGAGGCGTGGTGCGGAGTGGCCCGGTAGTAGACGGTCCGCCCGTGCCTCTCGGCTTCGAGGATCCACCTGCCCTTGGCGAGCTTCTTCATCGCCGAGGCCACGGTCCGCGTCGTGATGCCGAGGTAGTTGGCCATCCTCTGCCGTGACCAGCGCAGTACATCGCCGCGCTTCTCAGGGCCGTGCACGTGCAGCGCAAGGATGTCCCGGTCCGAGGGAGTCAGTCCGGACTCCTTGTTCAGGACCGCCATGCCCGTCCGGTTGCTTACGGCGGAGAAGCCCCCAGGGAAGTTGTAAGCGGGCGTTCTTGTATCGGCGTCCAGGTCTTCGAGTTCCTGGATCAGGCCGGTCTCAAGGTCGGCGAACCGACGCACGCGTGCAGGCTTTGCCGGCATCTCAGCAAGGCTCATCTTTCCCCCGGAGAACAATCACGGGGAGAGTATTTCATGAAACTGTTCCCAACAGCAACACTTCACATATGACTTAAGTAGATACTTTTATCCGATTATTCAAGTCCTGCCTGATGGTGAAATCAGAGACACATCACTGTTCCTCAGAGCCACAATATTGTGTCGCTGATTTCAACTTAAGATGAAATCAGCGACACTTCTGAATCGACGTTTCCGCAGGTCAGAGGTGTTCAAGTCGCGCGTCCCTCTTAGGTATATACACAGGACGCCGCAGAACAGGCCCTGGCCACCCCGGGCCTGCCGAACAGCAGCCGGCAACAGGGACGGCTGCACTCGTCGGGATCCGAGCCGTCACTGTCGGAGGCGCCCGGGCTGTCGAGTCCGAACGCCCCGGGGGGCGTCCGCCCTCACCAGCGGGGGCTCGTCCACCGTCGGCGGCGACCGGGTCCGTGCGGGGCTTCGATGGATACAGTGGCCGGCGCCGGTGGGGGCTGAGCGAATTCCGAATTGCCGGTGTCCGGCTTGCGGGTCTCGTCTGGGCACACCTTCTATGGCTGAGGTCTTTCAGGTCCGGCCGGGGCTGGGCACGCACGTCAGGGCCGAGGTCTGGAGCCGGCCAGGCGTCAGCCCGCGGGGAGGCGCACGTAGAGGGCGATCGCGAAAATGCCGGGCGGGCCGGGGCCGGGGCGCAGCCGGAGGGCGGGCATGACGAAGGCCCCGGGTGGGGCCGGGGCCTTCGGGGTGGTGCCGGGCTGAGGGTTAGACCGGGATGGCTTCCACGATCGAGACCGGGGAGCCCGTCGGGACGACGCGCTCCAGCTTGAAGCCGGCGCGGGCGACCAGGTCCGCGTACTGGGTGGCGGTGCGCTCCTTGCCGCCGACGAGCAGCATCAGCCACATGTCGACGAGCTTGCCCGAGTGCGGGGCGTTGAGCTCGTCCTCCGGGATCACCATCTCGACCAGCAGCAGCTTGCCGCCGGGCTTGATGGCCGCGCGGACGTTGCGCAGGATCTCCAGCACCTGGTGCTCGGGCCAGTCGTGCACGATGTGCTTGAGGACGTACGCGTCGCCGCCCTCGACGACCGGGTCGAACAGCCCGCCCGCGTGGGTGCTGCTGCGGTCCGCGACGCCCTGCTCGGCGAGGAATTCGGCCGCGCCGTTCCCGCCGACGCGGGGGTCGGAGAGGATTCCGCGGGTGTTCGGCGCGCTCTGCAGGATTCCCGAGAGAAGTCCACCCTGGCCGCCGCAGAAGTCCACGACCGTGCCGAATTCCGAGAAGTCGTAGGAGCCGACGACCGGCTGGGTCTCGGTGTCGGACATGTTGCCCATGCCCTTGATGAACACCTGGCCGTACTCCGGGTTCGCCTCCAGGTATTCGAAGGCGCCCATGCCGCGCAGCTTCGGCAGGCTCGGCTCGCCGGTGCGCACGGAGTCCAGCAGGTGGCTCCAGTCCTCCCAGTGGATCGGGTGGCCCATCAGCACGGCGATGTCGCGCATCGTCAGCGGGTGGTCCGCGCGCAGCGCGTCGGCCATCGGGGTCAGCGCGTAGGTGCCGTCCTCGCGTCCCTCGAAGATGTGGTGGCTGGCGAGCAGCCGCAGCAGCCGGTGGATGGCCTCCGCGTCCGCGTCGACCCGCTCCGCGATCTGCGCGGGTGCCAGCGGTCCCTCGTACAGGACCTCGGCGATCCGCAGCTCGGCGGCGACGTGAATCGCCTGCGTGACCATGGAGCCCATGGCCAGCTCCAGCAGCGCGAACGGCGCGAACTGGGCGGGAGGGGGCGGCAATGCGGGCATTCGGTTCCTCCAAGGCAGCAGCCTGAATTCTGTCCCAACCGCCGGAAGGGACCCGTCTCCCACCCACGATAGGGAAATTGCTCCAGGTGCCCTGGAGCCGTACTCGAATATGGCTGGTGCCGGGAATTCAGGTGTTCAACCGCCGAAATCCGGCAGTCGGACAGCGGCCGGTTTTCCCCTATCGTGGCGCAGGTTTCAATCTGCTCCCGGGGAAAACGGGGGGCGCCGACAAGGGAGAAACATGTCGAGTTCACGCAAGTCCTGGAAGAGGGCACTCCTGGCGGCGGGTGCGGCCGGCATCGTCGTCGCTCCGCTGGTCTCCGGGCCGGCGCAGGCCGATGCCGCGGTCGCGGGCACCGCGACGCTGGAGGTCCTGGCCACCGGCCTGAAGAACCCCCGCGACATCACCGCGCTCAACGACGGCACCCTGCTGGTGGCGGAGTCCGGCGAGGGCCTGGTGGGCTGCGCCGCGGGCGTGCAGTGCGCGGGGGCCACGGGCTCGATCTACAAGGTCAAGGGCACCTCCAAGAGCCGTGTCGTGACCGGACTGTCGTCCGTCGCCGCGGGCCCGGCCGCCGCCGGCGCCCCGGTCATCGCCGCGGGCCCGGCCCGCGTCGTGCCCGACCCGCAGGGCGGCTACCTCGTCCTGAGCAGCTTCGGCGGCAACCGCACCACCGCGGACCGTGACGCGCTCGGCGCCAACGCGAACCAGCTGGGCAAGCTCTTCCGCACCCGTGACGGCAAGGTCCTCGGCGACCTCGTCGACCACGAGACCCGGCTGAACCCGGACGCCGGCGACCTCAACGCCAACCCGTGGGGCTTCGTCCGCAACGGCTCCAGCTACCTGATCACCGACGCGGCCGCCAACACCGTGGTCCGCGCCGCGAGCGACGGCACCACCACCACGGCGCACATCCTGCCGAAGAACCAGCTGTCGAACACCACCGCCGCCGAGAGCGTGCCCACCGCCATCATCAAGGACTGGGACGGCACCCTCTACGTCGCCGACATGAGCGGCGGCAACCCGGGCGCCTCCCGCATCTGGAAGATCGAGCCGGGCGGCCAGCCGCAGGTGTTCGTCACCGGCCTGACCAACGTGGTGGACCTGGACTTCGACTGGAAGGGCGACCTCCTCGCCCTCACCTACAGCAAGACCACCCTGGCGGGCCCGCCCTCGGCCGGTGCGCTGATGGAGATCAACCAGTTCACCAAGGCGGTCAAGGAGATCCCGACCGGTGACCAGCTCAAGCAGCCGACCGGTCTCGCGGTCGACGTCTGGGGCGACGTGTACGTCACCAACAACACGGTCGGCACCGGCGGCCAGCTGGTGAAGGTCAAGTACTGACCTGAGCGCCCGCGCTGCGCGCACGCGCACGCTCTTCGACGGCCCCGCCGGTCCCCCAGCCGGCGGGGCCGTCGGCGTGCGGCGGCGCGGTACGCGGTGGTGGGCGGTACTCCGGTGGGGAACGGCTCGGGCGGCGCTCGACGGCCGCCGGAGCGGGGCGTCCCGAAGCCGCCCGGATCGGCATCCTGGCCGGGCATCCACTTGCGAAATACGACGCCCATGGAGGCTGCCGTGTCCCTTCACGCCGAGACCCCCGCCGCCGGAGACCGGACCGGTGTGTGGTTCGTCGGGGCCCGCGGGTCGGTCGCCACGACGGCGGTCGCGGGCTGCGCGGCGCTGGCCGCGGGGCTCGTTCCGCCGACCGGTCTGGTCACCGAGGCTGCGGCCTTCGCCGGCGGCTCCCTGCCCGCGCTGGGTTCGCTGGTCTTCGGCGGCCACGACACGGCCGCCGCGCCGCTGCCCAAGCGCGCGGAGGAACTGGCCGCGCAGGGCGTGCTGCCGCACTGGCTGCCCGCCGCCGTGCAGGGCGAGCTCGCCGCGGCCGACGAGCGGATCCGTACGGGCGGACCGCTGCCGGGCGACGACCGCACCGGTGAGGAGCTGATCGCCGCCTTCGCCGCGGACATCGGGGAGTTCGCCCGGTCCACCGGGGTCGCGCGCGTGGTCGTGGTGAACGTGGCCTCGACCGAGCCGGTCCCGGCGGGCGACGAGCTGCCGGCCAGTTCCCTGTACGCGGCGGCGGCGCTGCGGGCCGGCTGCGCGTACGTCAACTTCACCCCGTCGGCCGGGCTGCACCACCCGCGGCTCGCGGAGGCGGCCCGGGCGTCGGGCCTGCCGTACGCGGGCCGCGACGGCAAGACCGGGCAGACGCTGCTGCGGGCGGTGCTCGCGCCGATGTTCCACCAGCGGGCGCTGACGGTACGGGCCTGGTCGGGCACGAACCTGCTGGGCGGCGGCGACGGGGCGTCCCTGGCCGACCCGGCGGCCGCGGCCGCGAAGAACGCGGGCAAGGAGCGGGTGCTGGCCGACAACCTGGGCTCGGTGCCCGAGGGCGAGGTGCACATCGACGACGTGCCGGCGCTCGGGGACTGGAAGACGGCCTGGGACCACGTGGCCTTCGACGGGTTCCTCGGGACGCGGATGGTGCTCCAGACGATCTGGCAGGGCTGCGACTCGGCGCTCGCCGCGCCGCTGGTCCTGGACCTGGCCCGGCTGGCGGCCCGCGCCCACGAGGCGGGGCTGACCGGGCCGCTGGACGGACTCGGCTTCTACTTCAAGGACCCCGACGGCGGATCCTCGGCCCTGCCCGAGCAGTACGCCGCGCTGCTGGACTTCGCCGCCCGCCTGGACGGGTCCCGGTGACCGCCGCGCCCGCCACCGCGGCGTGCACCACCGCCGCGACCGCGTGCCCCACCGACGCCGCCGCCTCCACCACCGACGACTCCACCGCCGGCGCGCCCGCCGTCACCGCTGCGCCCGCCCCCGCGCCGCCGGCGGCCGGCCGGCTGCGGGCCTGGGCGGAACTGCTCAGGGTCCCCGCGGTGTTCACCGTGCCCGGCGACGCGCTCGCCGGAGCCGCGGCCGCCGGAGTGCGGCCCGGGCGCCGCAGCGTCCTCGCGGTCGGCGCCTCGCTGTGCCTGTACGAGGCGGGCATGGCCCTCAACGACTGGGCGGACCGCGAGGAGGACGCGGTGGCCCGCCCGCACCGGCCGCTGCCCTCGGGCCGGATCCGGCCCGGCGCCGCCCTCGCGGCCGCGGGCGTGCTGACGGCGGCCGGTCTCGCCCTGGCGGCGCGGGCCGGGCGCCCGGCGCTGGCCGTCGCCGTCCCGCTGGCGGCCACGGTCTGGGCGTACGACGTGCGGCTCAAGCACACCCCGGCGGGCCCGGCGGCCATGGCCTGCGCCCGCTCCCTGGACCTGCTGCTGGGCGCGGCCGCCGCCGCGGGCTCGGTCCGCCCGGCCCTGGCCCCGGCGGCCGTCCTGGGCGGCCACACCTACGCCGTCACCCTGGTCTCCCGCCGCGAGGCCGAGGGCGGTTCCACGGCCGCCCCGCTGGCCGCGCTCGCCGCGACGGGGCTGCTGGCCGCCTCGGTGGCCCGCCCGCCCGCGGCGGACCGGGGGCCGGACCGGGGGCCCTACGGGGCCGCCGTACGCGTCGCACTGGCCGCCGGGTACGCGACGACGTTCGCGCGGCCCCTCGTACACGCCGTGCTGCATCCGTCGCCGCCGCTCACCCAGCGGGCGGTCGGCGGGGGCATCCGGGCCATGATCGCGTTGCAGGGCGGGCTGATGGCGCGCGCCGGGGCGCCGGGGACCGCGCTGCTGACCGCCGCGCTCGCGCCCGTCGCCGCCCGCCTGGCGCGGAAGGTGAGCACCACATGAGCGCCCTGCGCCTGGGATACGGCACCAACGGCCTGACCGACCTGCGGCTCGACGACGCCCTCGCGCTGCTCGCCGACCTCGGGTACGACGGGGTCGGGCTGACGCTCGACCACATGCACCTGGACCCCTTCGCCCCCGACCTGGCCGCGCTGACGGCCCGTACCGCGCGGCGGCTGGCCTCGCTCGGGCTCGGCGTGACGGTGGAGACCGGCGCCCGCTACGTGCTCGACCCGCGCCGCAAGCACGGCCCCACCCTGCTCGACGCGGACGAGGACGCCCGCGGGGCCCGGACCGGTCTGCTGGTGCGGGCGGTCCGGATCGCCGCCGAGCTGGGCGCGCACGCCGTGCACTGCTTCAGCGGGGTGCTGCCCGAAGGCGTCGACGAGGACACCGGCTGGAAGCGGCTGGGCGAGTCCCTCGGTCCCGTCCTGGACGCGGCCGAGGAGTACGGGATGCCGCTCGCGATCGAACCCGAGCCCGGCCATCTGCTGGCCACGCTCGCCGACTTCCACCGGCTGCGGGCCGATCTCGGTGACCCGGGCCCGCTCGGCCTGACCCTCGACATCGGCCACTGCCAGTGCCTGGAGGACGACAGCCCGGCCGACTGCGTCCGGGCGGCCGGGCCGTGGCTGCGGCACGTGCAGATCGAGGACATGCGCCGGGGGGTCCACGAGCACCTGCCCTTCGGGGACGGGGAGATCGACTTCCCGCCCGTGCTGGAGGCCCTGGCCGCGACCGGCTACCAGGGGCTGACCGTCGTCGAGCTCCCCCGCCACTCCCACGCCGGGCCCGCGCAGGCCGCGCGGTCCCTGCGGTTCCTGCGTAACGGAGGCACGAGATGACCGCCCAGCACACCGAGCCCCGCGAGAGCCCGAACGCGACCCCGTACGAGACCGCGTACGAGGACGGAGCCCCGTACGAGCGGGTGCGCGCCGAGGCGTACGGCCCGCTCGACGACGCCGCCCGCGCCTGGCTGGACGCGGCCCTCGCCGACGCGGCCGCCGGGGCCACCGGCTGGGAGCTGCGCTTCGCCGAGGCCGGCCGCAACTGCGCCGCGCCCGACGCGGCCCGCGTGCTGCTGCTCGCCGCCGCCCGCCCCGGCGCGGCCACCGTGACCCGGCTCTACCGGCAGGGCAGCGCCGCCGAGCGGCGTGCCGTGCTGCTGGCCCTGCCGTACCTGGACCCCGCTCCCGGCGACGGCGTGCCGCTGGTCGAGGACGCCCTGCGCGCCAACGACACCCTGCTGGTGGCGGCCGCCCTCGGCCCGTACGCGGCCCGCCACCTGGCGCCGCACGCCTGGCGGCATGCGGTGCTCAAGTGCCTGTTCACCGGCGTCCCGCTGGCCGCGGTCGCGGGCCTGGAGCGGCGCGCCCGCGGGGACGGCGAACTGGCCCGGATGCTCACCGCCTTCGCCGCCGAACGCACCGCCGCCGGCCGCGCGGTCCCCGAGGACCTGCGCCGTGCGCTCACCCTGACCGAGGAGCAGTAAATGCGTATCTTCGACCCGCACATCCACATGACCTCGCGCACCACCGACGACTACGAGGCCATGTACGCGGCAGGCGTCCGCGCGGTCGTGGAGCCCGCATTCTGGCTGGGCCAGCCCCGGACCTCCCCCGCGTCGTTCATCGACTACTTCGACGCGCTGCTCGGCTGGGAGCCCTTCCGCGCCGCCCAGCACGGGATAGTCCACCACTGCACGATCGCGCTCAACCCCAAGGAGGCCAACGACCCGCGCTGCACCCCGGTGCTCGCGGAGCTGCCCCGCTACCTCGTCAAGGACCAGGTCGTGGCCGTGGGCGAGATCGGCTACGACTCGATGACGCCGGCCGAGGACCACGCGATGGAGGTGCAGCTCCAGCTGGCCGCCGACCACGGCCTGCCCGCCCTGGTGCACACCCCCCACCGCGACAAGCTGGAGGGGCTGCGCCGCACGATCGACGTCGTACGCGGGTCCGCGCTCGGCACCGGGCGGGCCCTGCTGGACCACCTGAACGAGTCCACGGTGAAGGAGGCCAAGGACAGCGGCGCCTGGCTGGGTTTCTCCGTCTACCCCGACACCAAGATGGACGAGGAGCGGATGGTCGCGGTGCTCAAGGAGTACGGGCCGGACCAGGTGCTGGTCAACTCCGCCGCCGACTGGGGCAAGAGCGATCCGCTGAAGACCCGCAAGGTCGGCGAGGCCATGCTGGCCGCGGGCTTCGACGAGGACGACGTGGACCTGGTGCTGTGGCGCAACCCGGTCGCCTTCTACTCGCTCAGCGGGCGGCTGCGCCTGGAGGCCGCCGCCACCGGCGCCACCCACGAGGGCAACTCGATCCTGCGCGGCGCCCCCAAGACCGTCCCCGCCGGGGTGTGAGCGGTGCGCTTCCGGCACGAGGACGGCTCCACCGTCCACCTCGCGTACTGCACCAACGTGCACCCGGCCGAGACCCTCGACGGGGTCCTCGCCCAGCTGCGCGACCATGCCGAGCCGGTGCGCCGCAGGCTGGGCGTGGGCCGGCTCGGCATCGGGCTGTGGCTGGCCGAGGAGGCCGCCCGCACCCTGGACCGCGACCCGCGCTCGCTGCTGGGGCTGCGCGCCGAGCTGGAGCGCCGCGGGCTGGAGGTCGTCACCCTCAACGGCTTCCCCTACGAGGGCTTCGGCGCCGAGGTGGTCAAGTACCGCGTCTACCGTCCCGACTGGGCCGACGCGCAGCGCCTGGAGTACACCCTGGCGCTGGCCCGGGTGCTGACCCGGCTGCTGCCCGACGACGTGGCCGAGGGCACGGTCTCCACGCTGCCGCTGGCCTGGCGCACCGGGTACGGGGAGGAGCGGGCCGCCCGCGCGCACGCGGCCCTGGAGGTCCTCGGCGAGCGGCTCGACGCCCTCGCGGAGGAGAGCGGCCGCTCGGTCCGCGTCGGCCTGGAGCCGGAGCCGGGCTGCGCGGTGGAGACCACCGCCGACGCGATCGGCCCGCTGAGCGCCCTCGGGCACGAGCGCATCGGGATCTGTGTGGACACCTGCCACCTGGCGACCTCCTTCGAGGAGCCGCGGGCGGCCTTCGCCGCCCTGGCCGCGGCGGACGTGCCGATCGTGAAGTCCCAGCTGTCCGCGGCCCTGCACGCCGAGCAGCCGGGGCGGCCCGAGGTGCGGGCGGCGCTGGCCGCCTTCGACGAGCCGCGGTTCCTGCACCAGACCCGTACGCGGAGCAACGGGGAGCTGCACGGCTGCGACGACCTGGGCCCCGCCCTGTCGGGTGGCCTCGCGACGGACACCGGGCCGTGGCGCTCCCACTTCCACGTGCCCCTGCACGCGGCGCCGCAGGCGCCGTTGACCTCCACCCGGCCCGTGCTGGAGGAGGCGGTGGCCGAGCTGGTCGGCGGCGAGCGGCCGCTGACCCGGCACCTGGAGGTGGAGACGTACACCTGGCAGGCGCTGCCGCCCGCGCTGCGGCCCCGCGACGCGGACCAGCTCGCCGACGGCATCGCCGCCGAACTCTCCCTCGTCCGCGACCTGCTGACGCACCACGGCCTGAAGGAACTGCCATGACGCCCGCCGCCCCGCCCCCGCCCACCGGCCAGAGCGCGACCCCGAGCACGGCCGCGACCCCGAGCACCGCCGCGACCCCGAGCACCGCCGCGACCCCGAGCACCGCCGCGATCCCGAGCACGGCCGCGGCGACGAGCCCGGCCGCGAGTCCGGGCGCGACCCCGCTGCTCGTGCTGGACGTCGTCGGTCTCACCCCGCGCCTGCTGGAGCACATGCCGCACCTGACGGCTCTGGCCCGGGGCGGCTCGCGCGCCGCGCTGGAGACCGTACTGCCCGCGGTGACCTGCTCGGTGCAGGCCACCTTCCTGACCGGCGCCACCCCGTCCGAGCACGGCATCGTCGGCAACGGCTGGTACTTCCGGGACCTCGGCGAGGTCCTGCTGTGGCGCCAGAGCCACGAGCTGATCGAGGGGGACCGCGTCTGGGACGCGGCGCGCCGGGTCCGGCCCGGCTACACGGTCGCCAACATCTGCTGGTGGTACGCGATGGGCTCGGGCGCCGACTGGACGGTCACGCCCCGTCCCGTCTACTACGCCGACGGCCGCAAGGAGCCCGACTGCTACACCCGGCCGCCGGCCCTGCACGACGAACTCACCGAGCGCCTGGGCACCTTCCCGCTGTTCACCTACTGGGGGCCGGGCGCCGGCCTGCCCTCCTCCCAGTGGATCATCGACGCGACCCGGCACGTCATGGCCACCCGCAGCCCCGACCTGACCCTGGCCTACCTTCCGCACCTGGACTACGACCTCCAGCGGTTCGGCCCCGACGACCCCCGCTCCCACCGTGCGGCCGCCGCGCTGGACGCCGCGCTCGCGCCGCTGCTGGCGGACGCCCGCGCCCAGGGCCGTACGGTCGTGGCGCTCTCCGAGTACGGCATCACCCGGGTCAGCCGCCCGGTGGACATCAACCGCGCCCTGCGCCGCGCGGGGCTGCTGGAGGTCCACACCCAGGACGGCATGGAGTACCTCGACCCGGGCGCCTCGCGCGCCTTCGCCGTCGCCGACCACCAGGTCGCCCACGTCTACGTGCGCCACCCCGAGGACCTCGGCGCCGCCCGCGAGGCGCTGGCCGGACTCCCGGGCCTGGCGCTGCTCCTGGACGAGGACGGCAAGAAGGCCGAGGGGCTGGACCACCCGCGCTCCGGCGAACTGGTCGCCGTCGCCGAGCCGGACGCCTGGTTCACGTACTACTACTGGCTCGACGACGCCCGCGCCCCCGACTTCGCCCGGCTGGTGGACATCCACCGCAAGCCCGGTTACGACCCCGCCGAGCTGTTCCTGGACCCCGAGGACCCGTACGTCCGGGTCAGGGCCGCGGGCGCGGTGGCCCGCAAGAAGCTCGGCATGCGCTACCGGATGGCGGTCGTCCCCCTGGACCCCTCCCCCGTCCGCGGCAGCCACGGCCGGCTGCCCGGGCACCCCGACGACGGCCCGCTGGTGCTGTGTTCGGTGCCGGCGGCCGTGTCGGGCCAGGTCGCGGCCACCGAGGTGAAGGCTCTGCTGCTGGAGCTGGCCGGGCTGACCGGGGCCTGAGAGCGGGCCCTTGCGGGGCGGCCGGGACCGGGGGCCGGCCGCCTGCGGGTCCCGGCTCCACCCGGTCCCGATCCAAGCTCTGGGGCCAGTCGAGAGCGTGCGGGGAGGATCGGACGCATCCCGTACCAGCTGTGGCCGAGAAGACTCAAAGGGGTCCATGCCCGTGGAAAACAACGCTTCGTCGGCTGCGCTGTCCGGGCGGGCCGAGCGGATTGCCTCGCGCAGCCGCGGTGACAACTGGAAGAAGGCGCCGCGCCGCATCGAGAAATCCGAGTGCATCACCTGCGACAGCTGCCTGCGCGGCTGCCCGGCGGAGTTCGGTGCCATCTTCGACCGCGGCCTCGACGTCGTGATCATCCCCGAGCTGTGCTCGGGCTGCCCGGCCTGCGTCCTGGAGTGCCCCGTCGACTGCATCTACGTCGACGAGGACTGGACCCCCACCGACGACTCGATGTGGAACCACATCGAGCTCACCGCCGGAGGTACGTCATGACCGGGCCCGCCGAGCGCGAGTCCCGCCGCGCCGTCAACGCCAGGAAGCGGATCAGCCGCCGGCCCAGCCGGCTCGGCACTCCCGCCGGAACCACCCTCAAGCCGGACCGCGAGGGCGAGCCCGACGCCGGCTTCCCCAGCCTGCTCAAGCGGGCCTGGCAGCGCGCCACCGAAGCCGGTGACCCGCGCTCCTCGGTCGAGGTGCTGCTCACCCTCGACGGCTACGTCCCCGCCGACGTGCAGCTGCGGGCGCTGAGCACCGCGGACGAGGCGGCGCTCAAGGTGCTGTCCGGGCTGACCTGGCGTGCCGAGGGCGGTGTCGACCTCGTCGCGGAAGCCGCGGCCGCGGCCGACGCGTCCGCGGACACCGGTGCGCAGCCCGCGTTCCTCGGCGAGATCGCCCTCGCCACCAGCGGCCGCATCCTGCTGCGCGTCCCCTCCCAGGCTCCCCTCGACAAGCAGAACCTGGTCGGCGGCGTGCTGCGCGTGCCGTGGACCGCGCGCCAGCTGGCCGCGTACGCCGAGGAGACCCGGCTCGCCGCCGACCTGCTCGCCGAGTCGGTCGCCGACTGCCGGCAGTGGCTCGCGGACCAGGGCGCCGAGGCCCGTGACGAACTGCTCGAGCAGGCGAAGGAAGCGGCCCTGCGCAACGCGCCCTTCGTGCTCTACCAGGAGCAGAAGCAGTACACGAACTTCCGCGACCAGAACACCCTCACCGGCAAGACCCTGTGGCCGGGCCACCCGGACTGCGCGCTCAGCAGCCTCCAGGGCCTGCCCCTGGACCTGTGGTCGGACAACGACGTCCAGATGGTCGTCTGCCTCACCCTGCTCATCCGCTCGGCCGGCTTCGGCCGGATCGAGGAGGCGAACAACACCCAGCTGACCGTCGACCACGTCGCGTACATGCTGGAGCGGGTCCGCCGGGGCTACAACGGCGTCGCGGGCGCCGAACCGGTCGCCCCCGCGGCCTCGCACCGCGTCAAGGACCTCGGCGACCTCGCCGACGCCCTGCGCGCCCGCCGCCAGGAGCGGGCCACCAACAGGCTGCTCTACCGCGAGATCCACGGCGCCCTCATGCACAAGATCGAGCGCGTGGCCGGAACTCCCGCCGAGGGCGTCCGCGCCCGCGAGGAGGCGGTCACCGACCGGCTGCGCGAGCGCCTTCCGCTGACCGGCGCCACCCTGGAGGAGCTCGGCCTGCACCTCGCCGCCGCCCCCGAGTGGCTCGCCGTCCCGCACGGCGGCTACGGCACCGGCCTGGAGTCCCTCGTGTACGAGACGGTGGCCGCGACCTCCGAGGCCTTCCGCGCCGACTTCGCGATGAGCCGGGGCATGCGTTCGCTGCCCGCGCTGATCAGGGCGCTGCGCGAGGAGAGCTGGGCGGAGATCTGCGACTGGGACATCACCAACTTCTTCTGCTGCGTGGTGCCGCTGCCCGAGGCGCGCCGCCACTTCGCGGACTCGGCGGCCGCGCTCGCCGACACCGCGTGGGCCATGTCCTCGCGGATGCAGTACAACTCCTGGCACTTCGTCCCGGGCAACGTGCCGCGCGTGCCCGAGGTGCTCGCCCGCGACCACTTCGTGCCGCCGACCATCCCGGACATCGCCTTCTACTCCGACCAGCACCACCACGGGCACGTCAACAACAAGGTGCGGTTCTCCATCCGTTCCCCGCAGTCCGTCACCGTGGACGGGCGCCGCTTCAACGGGTTCATGGACCTGCGGCTGCTGCGCTGCGACGGCACGCCCTTCAACGAGCAGGACATGCTCGCCGCCCACCGCGTGTCGGCCTTCATCGCCCGGGCCACGAGCCTGGTCGCGGCGATGGCCGCCGCCGGTGAGCACGTCGAGGTCACGTCCTTCGACGCCGCCTGGCACTGGTCGGCCATCACGGGAGAGGGGGCGGCGGCGCCCGAGCCGGCGGCAGCCCGTCCCGCGGCTCCCGAGCCGGTGGCGGCCGAGCCGGTGGCGGCCGAGCCGGTGGCGCCCGTGCCCCTGAGGGCCGAAGCCGCCCGGGGGCAGGCCCGCCGCGCGTCCTAGGGAGTGTCGGTCACAGCAGCGTCGCACCCGCCCGCCCCTCGCCCCGCCGGGGGTGCTCTTGAAGGAGAGCCGATGACCGCCCGCGGCATCAGCCACACCAAGGAACTCCTCAGCCGGGGAGAGATCTCCGCCGTCGAACACGTCCAGGCCGTCCTGACCGCCATCCGCGAGCGGGACACCCTGGGCGCGTTCGTCACGGCCGCGGGCGACGAGGCCCTGCGGGACGCGGAGCGGGCCGACGCCCGTATCCGCGAACGCGGCCGGGAGGCCTGGTGGGACATGCCGCTGCTGGGCGTGACCGTCTCCGTCAAGGACCTGCTGCAAACCCGGGACCTGCCCACCACGCGCGGTTCGCTGCTGCCCAACGACCGCCCGCGGGCGGACGCGCCGGCCGTGGCCCGGCTGCGCGCGGCCGGGGCCGTGGTCGTCGGCAAGACCACGACCTCCGAGTACGGCTGGAGCGCCTCCACCGTCAGCCGGGTCGCCCCGCCCACCCGCAACCCCTACGATCCGCGGCTGACCGCGGGCGGCTCCAGCGGCGGAGCCGCCGCGGCGGTCGCGGCGGGGCTGTGCGAGGGCTCGCTGGGCACCGACGGCAGCGGCTCGATCCGGATCCCGGCCGCCTTCTGCGGCGTGGTCGGCTACAAGCCCTCGTACGGCCGCGTGCCCTACTCCGCCAACGGCGCCGAACGCCTCGCCCACCAGGGCCCCATCGCCCGCAGCGTCGCCGACGTCACCCTGCTCGGGCAGATCGTCTCCGGCCCGCACCCGGGCGACCCCGACTCCGGCCTCGGCTCGCTCGACACGCCGCGCGACAACCGCCGGCTGCGGATCGGCTGGATCGAGTACGAGGGGACCACGGACGGGATCCGCCGGGCCACCGCCCAGGCCCGCTCCGTGCTCGCCGCGCAGGGGCACCGCGTCGAGGACATCGAGGTCCGCTGCAACGACCTGTACCCCGCCCTGGTCGACCTGCTCGCCGCGTCCGAGGCCGCCGGCACCTCCGCCGAGGACGAACAGTGGTGCGACCCGGGCCGGCTGGAGGTCGTACGGTACGGGCGCACCCTGAGCGGGGCCGCCGTGATGCGGGCCGAGGGGGTGCGCCAGGAGCTGCGCCGCACGCTGCGCTCGGTCATGGACCGCTACGACCTGCTCGCCATGGCCACCGTGCCCGTCGAACCCTTCGCGGCGGGGGCCATCGGACCCGCCTGGGCGGCCGACCCGCGCGACCTGCTGTGGCTGTCCTGGGCGCCCGCCTCGTACCCCTTCAACATGACGGGCCAGCCCGCCGTGTCCCTCCCGGCCGGGCTGACCGCCTCCGGGCTCCCGGCGGGGGTGCAGCTCGTGGGCCCGGTCGGCGCGGACGACCTGGTGCTCACCGTGGCGGGCCGCCTGGAGGCGGACCTGGCGCCGCTGCCGCAGCCGCCCGCCGCGGCGCCCGAGCCCGTCGCCGTATCCGCAGCCGTACCCGCGGCACTTGCCGAAAGGACGCTCTGAGCCATGTTTGCCCGGTCATGGTCGACCCCCTCCGCGGAGGGCAGTGTCGGGTGTCCCTCGTTCGTCGCCGACCACGCGCTGTGGGACGGCGCGCAGCTCGCCGCCGCCGAGCGGATCGAGGCGGGCCTGGACGGGGTGGACTTCGTGCGCCTGGTCTTCGCCGACCCGCACGGCCTCGCCCGTTCCAAGACGCTGACCGCCCGGGCCTTTCGCGGCGTGCTGCGCAACGGCATGAACTTCAGCCCCGGCCCCTTCCTCAAGGACACCGGGTGCGCCACCGCCGTCGACTACCGCGGCGAGCACGGCATCGGCGTCGACGAGATCTCGGGCCTGGGCAACTTCGTCCTGGTGCCCGACCCGCTGACCTTCCAGTCGCTGCCCGGCGAGGGGCCGCGCACCGCCTGGGTGATCGGCGACGAGTACCTGCGCGACGGCACCCCGCACCCGCTGTCCTCGCGGGGCGTGCTGCACCGCACCCTCGCCCGCTACGCCGGCCGCGGCCTGTCGCCCGTCCTCGGACTGGAGGTCGAGTGGTACCTCACCCGCCGCCTCGACGAGGACCCCGGCAACGCGGGCAACGGCTTCGGGCTCCAGGGCGAGGCCCCGCGGGTCGCGGCGATGAACGCGGGCTACCAGTTCAACCTGGACGCCGCCTACGACTCCGTGGCCCCGCTCACCGACCCGCTGGCGCTGGAACTGCTGCGGCTCGGGCTGCCGCTGCGGTCGATGGAGCACGAGATGGGGCCCGGCCAGGTCGAGACCACCTTCGACCCGATGTCCGCCCTGGACACCGCCGACGCGATGCTGCTGTTCCGCACCTTCACCAAGGGGTACTGCGCCCGCCGCGGCCACCACGCCTCCTTCATGTCCCAGCCGCGGATCGAGGGGGCCGACCCGAGCGGCTGGCACCTGAACCAGTCCCTGGTGGACACCGCCACGGGCCGCAACGTGTTCAGCGCCGAGGGACTGTCCGCCGGCATGTCGCCCAACAGCAAGGCCTACGCCGACGGCCTGCTGTCCTGGCTGCGCGACCTGTTCCTGCTGTCGGTGCCCACCGTCAACGGCTACCAGCGCCTCAGCTCCGCGCACGCCCTGTCCCCCACCCGCGTCGGGCTGAGCCTGGAGGACCGTACGGCGATGCTCCGCGTGGTCGGCAGCGGCGCGGGCGCGCACATCGAGAACCGCATCGGCGAGCCCTGCGCCAACCCGTACCTCAACATCGCGGCCCAGCTGTTCGCCGGACTCGACGGACTCGACGGACTCACCGCGGGCGCCACGGGCACCGGGGGGCCGGGCTCCGAGGAACCCCCGAACCCCTCCGGCGAGTTCGTGCCCCAGTCCCTGCGCGAGGCCCTGGAGGCCTTCCGCTCCGGCCGGGCCGCCCGGCTGCTCGGCGAACCGCTCGCCGCCTGCCTGGCCAAGCTGAAGGAGAGCGAGCTGCGCCGGTACGAGGCGTGGGCCCTGCAGGCCGCGCCCGTTCCGGGGCGGGTCACGCAGTGGGAGCAGCGCGAGTACTTCGCGGCGTTCTGAGCCCGGCCCGACCGACCCTCACCACCCCACCGGACGAAGGACCCTTCGTGATTCCTCGCTTCATGCTGCCGCAGATGGCGGACCTCTTCTCGGACGAGTCCCGCTACGCGACCTACGTCCGTGTCGAGATCCTCGCGTCCGAGGCGCAGGTGCGGCTCGGACGCGTACCGGCCGAGGCGGTCGAGGACATGCGCCGGGCCCCGGTGCCGACGCCCGCCCGGGTCGAGGAGCTGGAGAAGGAGCGCGAGCACGAGGTGCTGTCCTTCCTCGCGGCGTACTGCGAGGGCATGCCGGCTTCCTCGGCGCGCTGGGTGCACCTCGGCATGACCAGCTACGACCTGGTCGACACGGCGCTGGGCCACACCCTGGCCCGCGCCACCGACCTGCTCGCGGACGCCGGGAAGCGGCTGCGGCGCGTCCTGGTCGACAAGGCCTTCGAGCACTGGGACACGGTGATGGTGGGCCGCACCCACGGGGTGCACGCGGAGCCCACCACCTTCGGCCACAAGCTCGCCACCTTCGCCTTCGCCGTCGACCGCTCGCTCACCCGGCTCGCCGCGGCCCGCGAGGCCGTCGCCGTGGGCACCGTCTCCGGCTCGGTCGGCACGTACGCGCTGATCGACCCGTACGTCGAGCAATACGTGTGCGAGGCGCTGGGCCTGGGTGTCGAACCGGCCCCCAGCCAGGTCGTCGCCCGCGACCGGCACGCGCAGCTGCTCCAGGCCGTGGCCGCCCTCGGCGCCTGCGTGGAGCAGATCGCCCTGGAGCTGCGGCTGCTCCAGCGCACCGAGGTCCGGGAGGTCGAGGAGGGGCGCTCCAGCGCCTACCAGGGTTCCAGCGCCATGCCGCACAAGCGCAACCCGACGGTCAGCGAGCGGCTGAACGGCCTGGCGCGGCTGCTGCGCGGTTACGCGAACACGGCCCTGGAGAACGTGCCGCTGTGGCACGAGCGGGACATCGCCCACCAGGCCGTCGAGAAGGTGATCCTGCCCGACAGCCTGTCCGTCGGCCACTACCAGGCGACGGTGGCGGCGGACCTGGTGGCCTCGCTCACGGTCCACCCGGAGCGGATGCGCGCGCACATCGACCAGACCGACGGCCTCGTCTACAGCTCCTCGGTGCTGGCCGAACTGCTCAGCGACGGCATGGAGCGCGAGGCGGCGTACCGCTCGGTGCAGGCCGCCGCGAACCACACGATCGCCACCGGTGAGCACTTCGGGGACTCCCTGGCCAGGAACGGCATCGACCTGGGGGTCCTGCGGCCGGAGCGGTTCCTCGTCAACCACCACGTCGTCCGCGAACGGCTGGAGGGGCTCCGTAAGCTCGCGGACTGATCACCTGCCCCCGGGCGGCGCGAAGCCCCGGCCGCCCTCCGTCCAGCGTCCACCGATCCACCACGCATCCTCGCCATCACGCCATCACGCCATCCACGCCACGACCGGAGCCTGACCATGACCGCGAACTGGGCCGAGAACGCCTCCGCCATCCTCGAGAACGACCACGTCCTGCTGACCCCGGTCAGCGAGGCCGACCGCGAAGGCGTCCGCGCCGTGGCCATGGACCCCGACATCTGGCGCTACTTCACCGTCGTCGTCGGCTCCGACGGCGACTTCGAGTCCTTCTTCGACGGCAACCTCCGCGAGCAGGAAGCCGGCCGCCGCGCCGTCTACGTGATCACCGACAAGGCGACCGGCCGGACCGCGGGCAGCATGAGCCTGCTCAGCATGGCCGAGGCCGACCGCCGCCTGGAGATCGGCGCGTCCTGGCTCGGCAAGGACTTCCGCGGCAAGGGCATCAACCACTGGGCCAAGTCCCTGCTGCTCCAGCACGCCTTCGAGGCGCTCGGGGCCGAGCGCGTCGAGTTCAAGACGGACGTCCTCAACCTCCAGGCACGCCGCGGCCTGGCCAACATCGGCGCCACCGAGGAGGGCACCCTGCGCAGCTTCAACTACATGCCGGGCGGCCGCCGCCGCGACGCCGTCTTCTACAGCGTGCTGCGCGCCGAATGGCCCAAGGTGAAGGAGAACCTCGCGGCCGGCCCGAAGGCGAAGCAGGCCGTCTCGGGATGAGCATCGCCTTCGTCCCGGCTTCGGGCACCCCCCGCGAGCTCGGCCTCGCCCACGGCCGGGCCCTGGCCGCCCCGCTGCGCGGCTTCCTCGACGACGGCCTGGCCCGGCTGAACCACCTCGTCCGCGAGCCCCTGACGCTCCAGGAGCTGCTGCCGTCGATCGCCGCGTACCGCACGGTGATCGAGGCGGCCCTGCCGGACCTCGCCGAGGAGGTGGCGGGCCTCGCCGAGGGCGCCGGGATCAGCGAGGACGAGGCCTGGCTGCTCCAGCTCCGCCGCGAGGTCATCGGCTACAACAAGGTGCCCACCGCCGGGGACTGCACCACGTACGCCCGCACGGCCCGCGCCGGCACCGGCCCCGCGGCCGTCCCGGTGCTGGCGCAGACGGTGGACCTGAACGCGAACCTGGACACCCACATCAGCGTCCTGCGCATCGCCCGCGCCGGCTCGCCGCGCCGCTCCCTGGTGCTGAGCTTCGCCGGTCTCCTCGGCTACCTGGGCCTCAACAGCGACGGCCTGGCCATCGGCCTGAACCTGGTCACCGACGGGCAGTGGCGCCCGGGCGTGTCCCCGTACCTGGCCATCCGCCACCTGCTGGACACGGCCGGCTCCGTCGACCAGGCCCTGAAGATCCTCGCCGGGCTGCCGCTGGCCAGCTCCCGCTCGCTGATGCTGTGCGACCGCGAGCGGGCGGTGTACGCGGAGATCTGCGGAAACGACATCCGGGTGACCGAGCCCGCCTCCGGGGAGGCGGTCCACACGAACCACTACCTGCACGAGGAGTTCGTCCCCTTCGACCGGCAGACCGCCGCCGACCGCGTCTCCTCCGACCTGCGGCTGGATGCCGCCGCCCGCGGCCTGGCCGGCCTCGCACCGGACGCGGGCGCGGAGGACCACTTCGCCGTCCTGTCCCGGCCGCCGGTCTGCATACCCGACCACGGCGACATCCGCGTCGAGCACACGGTCGCGGCCGCGGTGCTCTTCCCCGCGCAGGGCCGGCTCCACCTGCGCCCGGGCGACCCCTCCCGATCGGCCACCCGGGTCTTCACCGTATGACCCTGGACGGGCACCGGAGTCCGCGAGGAGCTTAGGGGGTGTCCGGTGGGTCAGGGCCGGGCTTCCCGACCCTGACCCACCGGACACCCCCTGGTCCGCGGGCTCTGCGCCCGGGCTGTATCAGGACTCGACCGGGGGTCTGTAGGTTCGTCGGCGGGACGCGGTCCGGACCTGCCCTGGCAGGTCCGCACCTGACCGCGTGCCGGCGTGTCCGCGTCCCGCCGACGCACCGATTCCACGCAGGCCGCGCAGGACCCTCGGGGGAGGCATGACTCAGATTCCGTCACCGGCACTGCTGGAGCCCCACGCACCCGTCCCGCATCCCATCCGCCTGGTCAAGGACGGTGTGGCCGGCTCCGTGCCGCGCACCGCCGCCTCGTTGCCGGGGCGGCGCATCCTGGTGGTCGACGGGGACGGCGAGGTCGCCGACTCCCTGGTGACCCAGCTGCGCAGGCACGGCCACGAGTCCGTGGGCGTGCGCCGCGGCAGCGCCGCCCTCCAGGCGTACGAGGAGATGGACCTGGTCCTGCTCGACCTCGAACTGCCCGACCTGGACGGCCTGGAGGTCTGCCGGGCCATCCGGTCCGTCAGCCGGGTCCCCGTCATCATCGTCACGGCCCGCCAGTCCGAGCTGGACTGCGTACTGGGCCTCCAGGCGGGCGCCGACGACTACGTGACCAAGCCGTACGGGCTGCGCGAGCTGATGGCCCGTATCGAGGCCGTCATGCGGCGCGCGCAGTGGCAGCCGGCCGCCGTCCAGGAGATCCGCCGCGGTCCGCTGCACATCGACGTGAACTCCCGCGAGGTCACCGTGGAGGGCGTCGAGATCGCCCTGACCCGCAAGGAGTTCGACCTGCTGTGCCTGCTGGCCTCGCACCCGGACACGGTCGTCCCCCGCAAGCAGCTGCTCCAGCAGGTGTGGGGGGACTCCTGGTCGCGGCGTACGGTCGACACCCATGTCAGCAGCCTGCGCGGCAAGCTGGGCGACAGCGGGTGGATCGTGACGGTACGGGGCGTGGGGTTCAAGCTCGGCAACGCGTGAACGCCTCCGGGCGGTCCCCCGGGGCCGGCCGGGGACGTCGGCGCGGGCCCCGGCACGCGCGTCGTCGCGGGCCCCGGAACGGGCCGGGTCCGGCGGGCGTCACCAGGTGCGGCCGGCCACCACGCGGGCGCCGCGCTCCGGGGCCGGCCGCCCCTCCTCGCTGACCCGCAGTTCGTCGGCGAACAGCTGCCACAGCTCCGAGTAGCCGCTCATCAGCTCCGCCATCTGCCCGGTGCAGTGCGGCGGCAGGTTGGCGATGATGCGCTGGCGGTCGCGGGCCACCAGCGAGCAGGCGTCCAGCATCCGCAGGATGTTGCGGCCCACCTCGTTCAGGCGCAGCGAGGGGTCCCGCCGCAGCGCGTCGAAGATCACGAACAGTTCGCCGGGCGACCTGGCCTCCGCGCCCCGCTCCTCGCCGTCCTGCTCCCGGTCCCGCTCGCGCCGGCCGCGGTCGGCCACCAGGACGCCCCGCTGGCGGGGCGGCACCGGGTCCTCGCCGCGCTGCAGCCGGTCGCGTACGTCGGCGACGGTCGCCGGGGAGATCCCGGCCTGGCGGGCGATGGTCCGCAGCGAGGCCTTCGGGTCGGAGGTGAGCAGCTGCCCGGCGAGTTCGCGGCCCTGGGCGGTGCTCAGCGGCCGGGCCCGCCCGTCGAGGCCCACCCGGCGCTCGCACTGCGGCAGGTCGTCCGCGCGCAGCCGTATCTCGGAGACCTTCTTGGCGGACAGGCCGGCGACGACGGCGATGGCCCGGTCCGACCAGTGGGGGCGCGCGGTGAGGATGCGCTGCGCGGCGCAGACCCGGTCGGCCTGGGACAGCGGGCGTCCCTGGGCCACGTTCAGCGCCACGGCCAGCAGGGCGGCGTCCTCCTGGGAGCCGTCGAAGAACCGGGCCGCGATGTGCTCGCGCCCCTTGAGTCCGGCGGCCCGCAGCCGGTGCAGCCCGTCGATGACGGTCATGGTCGGGCGGTGGACGAGGATCGGCGGGAGCTCGGTCTCCAGTTCGGCGAGGGTGAGCGCCCAGTCGCCGTCCACGCCGGCGGTGCGCGGGGTGAAGGAGACCGTCACGTCGGCGACCCGTATCCGCTCCACGGGTGTCCCGCGCAGGACCGTGTCCCGCAGGGCGAGCAGGGAGTCCGAGCTGCTGTCGTAGGGCACGCGCACGACCTGGTTGGCCATCACCGGGACTCCTCGTTGACGCAGGCGGTCGGGCAGAACGGGGCTGGCGGGCCAAGGCGGCCCTCCACGGAGCCTTTCAACGCGGGCTGACGCCACGCTGACGGGCACCTGATACCCCCGGGCCCACGTCGGGGGCGGGCGCGCCGCGACCGCGAGTCATACGCGAGTGGCCGCTGCTCCACTGCGGACCCGTAGACGGCCGGATTTCATCCGAACAGGGGGAAGCAATGGTGGCGACAACCGTGGCGGCAGCGGGCATCGGGGCGGAGGCGCGCGGGCGCAGCGTACGCCTGCAACTGCTGCCGCTCATGATCGCGATGCTGCTGGCCCAGCTCGACCACATGATCGTGGGCACGGCGATGCCCACGGTCGTGGGCGATCTCGGCGGGCTGGAGCACCTGGCGTGGGTGGTGACCGCCTACACGCTGGCCACCGCCGCGGCGACGCCGATCTGGGGCAAGCTCGGCGACATGCACGGGCGCAAGGGCGTCTTCCTCACCGCGATCGTGATCTTCCTGGCGGGGTCGGCGCTCAGCGGCATGGCCCAGGACATGGGGCAGCTGATCGGCTTCCGGGTCGTCCAGGGGCTGGGCGCGGGCGGTCTGATGGCCGGGGTCCTGGCGATCGTGGGCGAACTGGTGCCGCCGCGCGAACAGGGCCGCTACCAGGGCATGCTGGCCGGCCTGATGGCGCTCGCCATGGTCGGCGGCCCCCTGGCCGGCGGCACGATCACCGACCACCTGGGCTGGCGCTGGGCGTTCTACATCAACCTGCCGGTCGGCGCGATCGCCCTGGCCATGGCGGTGGCGGTGCTGAAGCTGCCCAAGCGGCGCTCCCCGGCGCGCGTGGACTACCTCGGCGCGGGGCTGCTGACGGCCGGGATCACCGCGATCGTGCTGGTCACCACCTGGGGCGGTACGGAGTACGCCTGGGGTTCGGGGGTCATCGTGACGCTGCTGACGGCCGCCGTGCTGTCGGTGGCCGGATTCGTCTGGTGGGAGAGCCGCTCGGCCGAGCCCATCATGCCGCTGTACATGTTCCGCAACCGCAACTTCTCGCTGATGGCGGTGATCGGGACGGCCACCGGCTTCGTGATGTTCGGCGCGGTGCTGTTCCTGCCCCTGTACCAGCAGACCGTGCAGGGCGCCTCCGCGACCAACTCCGGGCTGCTGCTGCTCCCGATGCTGGGCACGATGATCGTGGTCGCGGCCGTGTCGGGACGGGTCACCAGCGGCAGCGGGCGGTACAAGGCCTTCCCCGTGGCGGGCGGCGCGCTGATGCTCGTCGGGATGTACCTGCTGTCGCGGATGGACACCTCCACCTCGCGGCTGGAGTCGGGGATCGCGATGGCGGTGCTCGGCGCGGGCCTGGGCTGCCTGCTGCAGATCGTGATGCTGGTGACGCAGAACAGCGTGCAGATGAAGGACATGGGGGTGGCCTCCGCCTCGGTCATGCTCTTCCGGATGCTCGGCAGCTCCTTCGGCGTCGCGATCATGGGCGCCCTCTTCAACCGCCGCCTCCAGGAGGCGATGGCCGGCCACTCCCCCGGCGGCGGGTCCTCGCCGCAGCACGCCCAGCTGGACGCGGCGGGCCTGGCCACGCTGGACGCCCCGGTGCGCGAGGCCTACCGGCAGGCCACCGCCTCCGGGACGCACGCCGCCTTCCTCGTCGGCGCGGGCGTGGGCGCGATCGCCTTCGTCGCGGGGCTCTTCGTCAGGGAGGTCGCCCTGCGCAAGGCCCTGGACGACACCGCACCGCCTGCCGCACAACCTCACTGACCTGCGAGTTCGAGTGCTTCTCAAGCGAATCTCATCCGGTGCCTCGGACGCTGATGGGGCGTGATCACGAATCACGCTCTTACTTAGCGAACCCGCTTAGCGAACCCGCACACGATGTGGAGTTGACCATGCAGATCACCCGTACGCGTCTGTCCCAGTTCGCCGTCCTCGGCGCCACCGCCGCCGCCGCCATCGCCCTCGCCGCGGGTCCCGCCTCCGCGGCCGCCACGGTCTCCGTCTCGCCCTCCACGGGCCTGTCCGACGGCCAGTCGGTCACGGTCACGGGCGCCGGCTACGCCGCGGGCAGCGAGGTCGGCGTCGCCCAGTGTGCCGACGGCATCGTCTGCGCCACCGCGGTGGTCGCGAACGCCGACGCCAACGGCGGCTTCCAGCAGGACTACCAGGTGCACAAGACCTTCCAGGCGACGGACTGGGCCACCGGCGCAGCCATCTCCGTGGACTGTGCCGTGACGCAGTGCCGCGTCGTGGCCTGGCAGGAGACGACCGGTCAGGTCGGCTCGAACATCTCCTTCAACTAGGTCCCGGACATGGCCTGAGAGACGTGACCGCCGGCTGACGCGGGGGCACGGCCGACCGCGCGGTGACCCCGCGCGGCCCCTGGCCCGGCCCCGGCCCCTCCCGTACGGCGGGTTCCGCGCGGCGATCCCGCGCGGGGGACCCCGTACGGCGGCTGACACGGCGCGGTGACCCCGCGCAGCCACGACACCTCTCGAACGGCGGCCGGCCGCGCGGCAACCCCGCGCGGGCACGGCAGGCACCTCCCGTACGGCGACCGCAGGCGCGCGGTGACCCCGCGCGCTCCCGGCACCCGCCGTACGAGGCTGCCTGAGCGGTGACCCCGCGCAGGCACACAGCAGGCACCTCCGCACGGTGGCCGGTCCGCCGCCGCGGGAGGTGCCTGTGCTGTTGTCCGCCGCGGATTGCCAACCCTTGCCGCACACCCGCCGGCCAGCCCCTCTAGCGCCGTCCGAGCCCGGGTTGAGCGTCGCGGCCGACCTTTGCGGAGGAAGGAGGCCCTGTGGACGGTACCCACGGAGGCGACCGCGAAGGTCTTGCCGGACCCCCTGCGGGGCCGCCGGTGACGGCGGCCGCTCTGTTCTACCCGGAACACCGGGAATCCACCATGACCTTCGGGGACGACGCCGGCACCCCGGCGCAGCCGACGCGGCGGCGCCGCGGTCGCGGCCGTCCCCGTCTGCTGAGCGGAGTGTCCTTGTGAGCAGCGGACGTATGGAAGTCTGCCTCGTCGGCGCCGGACCGCGCGGGCTGTCCGTACTGGAACGGCTCTGTGCGCAGGAGCGCAAGTCCCCCCGCTGGGAGCACGTCACCGTGCACGTCGTCGATCCCGATCCCCCGGGCTCGGGGCGGGTGTGGCGGCCCTCGCAGCCCCGGCACCTGCTGATGAACACCGTCGCCTCGCAGGTCACGGTGTACACCGACGACAGCGTCACCGTCGAGGGACCGCTGGAGGAGGGGCCGAGCCTCTACCAGTGGGCCAAGGCGCTGGGCCCGAGCGCGCTCACCCCCGGCTCGGGCGTGGCCTACGACGACGAGACCCTCGCGGAGGCCCGCGACCTGGGCCCGGACACCTACCCCACCCGCGCCCTGTACGGCCAGTACCTGACCTGGGTGTTCCAGCAGGTCACCGCGAACGCGGCCGCGCACATGACGGTCCACGTGCACCCCGTGCGCGCCGTCGCGCTGGAGGACGGCGACGCCGGCCCGCGCGGAGCGGACCCGCAGAGCGTGCTCCTGGAGGACGGCACCCGGCTGACCGGGCTGTCCGCGGTGGTGCTGGCGCAGGGGCACGTCCAGGTCCGGCCCACCGAGACCGAGCGGGAGCTGGGCGAGTTCGCCGCCCGCAGCGGCCTGACCTACATCGGCCCGGCCAACCCGGCGGACGTGGACCTGTCCTCGGTCGCGCCGGGCGAAAACGTGCTGCTGCGCGGGCTCGGCCTGAACTTCTTCGACTACATGGCGCTGTTCACGCACGCCCGGGGCGGCGTCTTCGAGCGCGTCGGCGGCCGGCTCGTCTACCGCCCCTCGGGCCGTGAGCCGCGCCTGTACGCGGGCTCCCGGCGCGGCGTGCCCTACCAGGCGCGCGGCGACAACGAGAAGGGCGCCCACGGCCGGTACTTCCCCCGGCTGCTGACCGCCGAGTACATCGCGGCGCTGCGCGCCCGCACCGCGCACCGCGGGGCGATCCGCTTCGGCACCGACCTGTGGCCGCTGATCGCCAAGGAGGTCGAGTGCGTCTACTACGAGGCGCTGCTGGCCCCCCGTACGGCGCC
The DNA here is from genome assembly GCF_026340255.1 of Streptomyces sp. NBC_01408. Taxonomy (GTDB): domain Bacteria; phylum Actinomycetota; class Actinomycetes; order Streptomycetales; family Streptomycetaceae; genus Streptomyces. The sequence continues at coordinate 55,304 of NZ_JAPEPJ010000004.1, forward strand.
CGCCGCCGTCGCCGGGTTCGCCGCCCGCTACCTGGCGGCCGAGCCGGGCGCGGAGGAGCTGCGGCTGCTGGACGAGGCCGGTGTCGGCGCGGAGGAACGCTGGGACTGGGAGCGCGTCGCCCGCCCGTACGGGGCGCGCGCCTTCCGCGACCTCGCCGAGTTCCGCACCTGGCTGCGGGACCACCTCGACCGGGACGTGCGCCACGCCCGTGAGGGCAACGTCAGCGGGCCGGTCAAGGCCGCCCTGGACCTGCTGCGGGACCTGCGCAACGAGCTGCGGCTCGCCGTCGACCACGGCGGGCTCGACGCCGCCTCGCACCGCGACGAGCTGGACCGCTGGTACACGCCGCTCAACGCCTACCTGTCGATCGGCCCGCCCGCGTCGCGGATCGAGGAGATGGCCGCGCTCATCGACGCGGGCGTCCTGGAGGTGACCGGCCCGGGGATGCGCGCCGAAGCCGATCCGCGGGACCCGCGGGGGCCCTCGTTCACCGGTACCTCGGCCGAGATCCCGGGCGTGCGCGTACGGGCCACCGTACTCATCGAGTGCCGGCTGCCCGAGATCGACCTGCGCCGCACCGCGGACCCGCTGATGGGCCATCTGCTGCGCACCGGGCAGTGCCGGACGTACCGCATCGGCGGAGCGGGCGGCGAGGAGTACGAGACCGGCGGCCTCGCCGTGTCGCAGCGCCCCTACCGCCTGCTGGACGCCCAGGGCGCGGCGCATCCCCGGCGCTTCGCCTACGGGGTGCCCACCGAGTCCGTGCACTGGGTGACCGCGGCGGGCATCCGGCCGGGCGTCGGATCGGTCACGCTGGAGGACTCCGACGCCATCGCGGCGGCCGTCCTGGACCTGCCCGAACTGCCGCCCGGCGCGGCGCGGCTGGGCGTACGGGCCGACCACGGGGCGCTGGGCACGGGCGCGGCGGCGACGGCATGACGGACGCCACCCCCGGCGCGGCGGCCCCGGCCGCCGCGCCCGCCTGCCCGCCGGACAGCGGGCTGCTCTCGCCGGTCCGGGCGGGCACCCCGGCCGAGGCCGCGGTGAGCGACACCGCCTGGCTCCAGGCGATGCTCGACGCGGAGGCGGCCCTGGTGCGCGCCCAGGCCCGGTGCGGGACCGTTCCCGCAGCGGCGGCCGGGGTGATCACGGCCGCGGCCCGCGCGGAGCACCTGGACGTACGGGAACTGGCGCTGGCCTCCCGCGAGACGGCGAACCCGGTCGTCGGCCTGGTGAAGGCGCTGACGACGGTGGTGGCCGAGCGCTCGCCCGAGGCCGCCGAGTACGTGCACCGGGGTTCCACCAGCCAGGACATCTTCGACACCGGCGCGATGCTGGTGGCCGCGCGGACGCTGCGGCTGATCGGCGCGGACCTGCGGGCCACGGCCGGGGCCCTGGGCGCTCTCGCGGCCGCGCACCGGGACACGGTGATGGCGGGCCGTACGCTCGCGCTGCACGCGGTGCCCACCACCTTCGGGCTCAAGGCGGCGGGCTGGCGGCAGCTGGTCCTGGAGGCCGCCGAGCGCCTGGAGCGGGTCGCGGACGGGGGGCTCCCCGTCTCCCTGGGCGGCGCGGCCGGGACCCTGGCCGGCTACCTCCAGTACGCGGGGGACGACGCCGGTCCGGATGCCGTACTCGACGGCCTGGTCAGCGCTTTCGCCGAGGAGACGGGCCTGGCCGCGCCGGTCCTGCCCTGGCACGCGCTGCGCACGCCCGTCGCCGACCTCGGCGCGGCGCTCGCGCACACCACGGGCGCGCTCGGCAAGATCGCCGCGGACGTGCTGGTGCTGACCCGCACCGAGATCGGCGAGGTGGCCGAGCCCGCGGGGGCCGGGCGGGGCGCGTCCTCGGCGATGCCGCACAAGCGCAACCCGGTCCTGGCCACCCTGATCCGCTCCGCAGCCCTCCAGGTGCCCGCGCTCGCCTCGGTCCTGACGCAGTGCCTGGCCACCGAGGACGAGCGTTCGGCGGGCGTGTGGCACACCGAGTGGCAGCCGCTGCGCGAGTGCCTGCGGCTGGCCGGCGGGGCCGCGCACACCTGCCTGGAACTGGTCCGGGGGCTCGCCGTTCACCCGGAGCGGATGCGCGCCAACCTGGCGGCGACCGGCGGGCAGATCGTCTCCGAGCGCGTCTCGGCCGTCCTCGCGCCCCTCCTGGGCAAGGCGCCCGCCAAGGACCTGCTGACGTACGCCTCCCGGCGGGCGGCCGAGACCTCCCGGCCGCTGGCCGAGGTGCTCGGCGAACTCCCGCAGCTGCGCGGGGTGTTCACGCCCGGGGAGCTGACCGCGCTGCTCGACCCGGCCGGATACACCGGCCTGGCCGGACCGCTGGTCGACCGCGCACTGTCCGACCGCGCACCGGCCGACCGGCCGACGGCCGCTGCCGCTGCCGCTGCCGGGAGCCATTCATCTGTTCACCACCAAGGGGCGACATGAGCCACACGGATACGGACGTCATCATCGTTGGAGCCGGGCCCGTGGGGCTCATGCTGGCCGGGGAGCTGCGCCTGGCCGGGGTGGAGTGCGTCGTCCTGGAACGGTCGACGGAGCCCACCGACCAGTCGCGCGCCCTGGGCTTCACGGCGCGGACGATCGAGACCTTCGACCAGCGCGGCCTGCTGCCGCGCTTCGGCGGCTTCGGCACCATCGACATCGGCCACTTCGGCGGGGTGCCCCTCGACTACCGTGAGGTGCCCGGCGGCTCCTACGGCGCCAAGGGCGTACCGCAGTCGCTGACCGTGGCCGTCCTGGACGACTGGGCGCGGGAGCTCGGCGCGGACCTGCGCCGCGGCTGGGAGGTCACCGGGATCGACGCCGGGGACGACGGCGTCGAGGTGGAGGTGAACGGGCCGGACGGCCCCACCCGCCTGCGCGCCGCGTACCTCGTGGGCTGCGACGGCGGCCGGAGCACGATCCGCAAGAAGGCGGGCATCGGCTTCCCCGGCCACGACGCGCGCATCGAGATGGCCTTCGCCGAGGTCGTCGGCGTCCAGGTGCGCCCGCGGCCCAACGGCGAGCGGGTCCCGGGCGGGATGGTCCTCGCCTTCCAGCAGGGCCCCGACATCTTCCGGGTCACCTACTACGACGCGGGCGTCGTCCCGCGCAAGGGCGACGAGGCCCCCTCCTTCGAGGAGGTCGCGGCCGCCTGGGAGCGCCTGACCGGTGAGGACATCCGCGGTGGCACGCCGCGGTGGATCGGCAAGTTCACCGACGCGAGCCGCCAGGCGAGCGAGTACCGGCGCGGGCGGATCCTCCTGGCCGGCGACGCCGCGCACATCCACCTCCCCATCGGCGGGCAGGGCATGAGCGCGGGCGTGCAGGACGCGGTGAACCTGGGCTGGAAGCTGGCCGCGCAGATCCACGGCCACGCCCCGCAGGACCTGCTCGACACCTACCACAGCGAGCGGCACCCGGTGGGCGCCCGCGTCCTGGTCAACACCCTCACCCAGCGCAGCCTGTACATCACCGGCGAGGAGATGCAGCCGGTGCGGGACGTCTTCGCGGAACTCACCCGGTTCGAGGAGGTGCGGACGCACCTCATCGGCATGGTCACCGGCCTGGACATCCGCTACGAGGTCGGCCCCGGCGACCACCCGCTCCTCGGGCGGCGCCTGCCCGACCAGGAGCTGGTCGACGCCTCCGCCGCAGCCGCCGCCGCGGGCAAGACCAGCACGTTCGAGCTGCTGCGCAGCGCCCGAGGCCTGCTCCTGGACCTGACCGGGGATGCCGGGGTGCGGGCCGTGGCGGCTGCGTGGGCCGACCGGGTCGACACCGTCGGCGCGGCCCTGCACGAGCCCGCCGCCGACAGCCCGTTCCAGGGGGCCGGCGCGCTGCTGGTGCGCCCCGACGGCTACGTGGCCTGGGTCGGGCGTACGGGTTCGGGGGCCGGGGGCCTTCAGGACGCGCTCACCCGCTGGTTCGGCGAGCCCGCGAAGGAGGCCTGAGGTGTCCGGCCGCAAGAGCGCCCTGGTCACCGGGGCCAACAAGGGCATCGGCTTCGAGATCGCCCGGCAGCTGGGCGAGCTGGGGTACGCCGTACTCCTCGGCGCCCGCGACGAGGTGCGCGGCAAGGAGGCCGCGGCCGCGCTGACGGCCCGGGGCCTGAGCGCCGAGGCGCTGCGGCTGGACGTGACGGACGGCGCCGGCGTCGCGGAGGCGGCCCGGCACGTCGAGGAGCGGTACGGCCGCCTGGACGTACTCGTCAACAACGCGGGCATCACCGGCGGCTTCTTCGGCCCGCCCAGCGCGGCGACGGCAGGGCAGGTGCGGGAGGTGTACGAGACCAATGTCTTCGGCGTGCTGGCGGTGACCAACGCGATGCTGCCGCTGCTGCGCCGCTCGGCGGCCGGGCGGATCGTCAACCTGTCCAGCAACGTGGGCTCGCTCGCCCTGAACGCCGACCTCGCGGGCGAGTTCAAGGACTACAACCAGGTCGCCTACCAGTCGTCCAAGACGGCCCTGAACGCGCTGACCCTCGCGTACGCCAAGGAGCTGCGGGAGACGGGGATCAAGGTCAACTCCGCCAACCCCGGCTTCACGGCCACCGACATGAACGGCCACCGCGGCCATCAGAGCGTCGAGCAGGGGGCCGTGGTCGCCGTCCGGCTGGCCACGCTCGGCCCCGACGGGCCGACCGGGACCTCCCAGGACGAGAACGGCCCGGTGCCCTGGTAGCCGGGCCCGGTAGCCGTTCCCGTACGGAAACGGGCCGCCGCCCGTCCCCGGCCGCGTACGTAGCGCGGACGGGGGCGGGCGGCGGCCCGTTCCGGCAGTGCCTCAGCCGGTGACGTACTCGACCAGGACCGGTCCGAGGACCTCGGGCAGCACCCGGTGCCACACGCCCGGCAGTTCCAGGCGCCGTCCGGCGGGCAGCGCGGCGGCGGTCGCCGCGGTCGCCGTGAGCAGCCAGTCGCTGGTGGCGTTGCTGTTGACGAGCAGCGTCTCCACCTCGGTGCGGGCCAGCCGCTCGACGGGGATGCGGCCGTCTCCCATGACCTGGGTGTCGTAGGGGAGGGTGTGCGCCAGCACCTCGTTCGACGCCCACATCGGGCTGGCCTTCCAGTCGGCGATCCACTCGGGCGGGAAGCCGACGTGCTCGGCCAGGAAGTACTCGACGGCCTCGCCGCGCTTCTCCTGGTCCAGCAGCGCCTGGAGCTTGTCCGCGAAGGTCTCCTCCGGCTTGCGGAAGCCCTCCACCCGGTAGGGCGGTTCGAGCAGGGCGAGCTTGCGCATCGGCACGCCCGCCATCATCGCCTCGAGCGCCAGGATCGCGCCGCTGGAGCCGCCGAAGACGACGGGGTTGCCGCCCGCCTCCTCGACGACGGCGGCCAGGTCCTCGATCTCCCGCTCGACCGCGTACGCCGGGGAGTCGCCGCTCTGCCCCCGGCCCCGCCGGTCGTAGGCGTAGACCGTGCAGTGCCCCGACAGCTCGGGGACGAGCGTGTCGAAGGCCGTGTGGTCGCGGAACCCGCCGCCGAGGAGGACGATCGGGGGGCCCTCGCCGGCCTGCTCGTACGCGATCGTCGTGCCGTCCCGCGAAACGACCTTGCGCATCACACTCTCCTGTCGAATTGACGTGATGACGTGATTTCGCGGCGGCGGCCGGCCGCCGAATCGACGGCCTGAAAATGCAGCCAATTCTCGCCATCTTTCCATGTCCGGCTGGAAAAATAGTCGCGTATTTCCACCGCTGTCAACGGACGGTGTTGAGCACGGTCCGGACGTATCAGCTGTCCGACTGCACTTGGCGCCACAGTTGAACACCTTGAAGCGGATCCTGCCACTGCCCTAACCTCACCCGAAAAGTCAGCCATGTCGCTGGGCGCTGCCGATTCGGCGAATTCGATTGTCGAGACAGGGTCGGCTGACCTGTACCGGGCCGAAACGACGGCTGGTCCTCAACCGACAAAGGCAGAAACCATGAGCTCCCAGACCCGTACCGCCCTGGTCATCGGCGGCGGAATCGCCGGCACGATCACCGCCATGGCCCTGCGCCAGGCCGGGATCGAGGCCACCGTCCACGAGGCGTACAGCAGCACGGCCGACGGGATCGGCGGCGGTCTGAGCCTCGCCCCCAACGGGGTGAACGCGCTCGACGCCATCGGCGCCGGTGACCTCGTCCGCGCCGTGGGCATCCCCATGCGGGGCACCGTCCTCAAGAGCGGGGACGGCGAGGTGATCGGCGAGATCAGCCTCCCGTCCGAGCTGCCGCCCTCCCGGTTCGTGTGGCGCGGCGCCCTGTACCGGGCCCTGTACGACGAAGCCACCCGGCGCGGCATCCGCACCCTGCACGACCAGCGGGTGGTCGGCGCCGAGGACACCGGGAACGGCGTGCGCGCGCACTTCGCCGACGGGACGCACGCCGACGCCGACATCCTGATCGGCACCGACGGCATCCGCTCCACGGTCCGCACCCTCATCGACCCGGCCGCGCCGCAGCCCCAGTACGCGGGCCTGCTCGGCTTCGCCGCCCAGCTGGGCGACACGGGCCTGGCCTCCACCGAGGGCAGGCTGCACGTCGCCTACGGCAAGCGCGCCTCCTTCGGCTACCTGGTGCACGAGGACTCCTCCGGCGGCTGGTTCGTGAACCTGCCGCACCCGGAGCCGATGACCCTGGCCGAGGCCCGGGCGGTGGGCAACGGGCAGTGGCTGCCCGTACTGCGCGAGGCGTTCACCGACGACCGCTCCCCCGCGGCCGACCTGCTGCGCCGGACCGACCCGGCCGACCTGCTGATCACCGGCCCGCTGGAGACCATGCCGACCGTCCCCACCTGGAGCCGGGGCCGGATGGTGCTGGTCGGCGACGCGGTCCACGCGGCCTCCCCCAGCTCCGGTCAGGGCGCCTCCCAGGCCATCGAGAGCTCCGTACAGCTGGCCCGCTGCCTGCGCGACCTGCCGTACGAGGAGGCCTTCAGGGCGTACGAGCTGCTGCGCCGCGAGCGCGTCGAGCGGATCATCGAGGGCGCCACCCGCACCAACGCCAGCAAGGCCGGCGCCCGCGGGGCGAGCGAGATCAAGCCCGAGAACATGGACTGGCAGTTCGAGTACCGCATCGACTGGGACGCCCCGGTGACCGCCGCCGCGTACGCGGCCGCCGCCCCCGCACAATAGGGCCGATAAACCCGGCTCGAATGCCGCTCGAATGCGGCTCGAATTGAACTCGTAAACCGCTTGAGAAAAGACCGGGGGCCGGACTGCTATTCCCCCAGTTCAGACAGAAAAGTCTGAGCCAAACCTTCCGGTTCGACTATTGGATAAGTTGTACGGCGGCAGATTGCCCGCTACGCTCACGCTCAATGCCGCCAGCATCGCCTTCACACGGGAGAGCCGGAAAGTGAAAACTCGCGTAATAGTTGTCGGTGCCGGACCGGTCGGATTGATGCTCGCGGGTGAAATCCGGCTCGGCGGCGCGGACGTCACCGTCTACGACAAGCTGCCTGCCGCTTCCGGGGAATCGCGCGCTCTCGGTTTCACCCGGCGCGTCGCCGAGGTCTTCGACCAGCGCGGCCTGCTCACCCGCCTCGGCGAGTACCGCACGGGCCAGAACGGCCACTTCGGCGGCGTGGGCATCGACCTCGGCATGCTGGACGAGAGCCACCACGGCGTACTGGGCCTGCCCCAGGCCCGCACCGAGGAGATGCTCGGCAACTGGCTGGCCGAGCTGGGCGTACCGGTGGTCCGGGGTCACGAGCTCGTCGACTTCCACGAGACCGAGGACGGGATCACCGCCGGCTTCGAAGGCCCGGACGGCCGCGTCGAGGCCGACGCCGCGTACCTCGTCGGCTGCGACGGCGGCCAGAGCACCGTCCGCCGGCTGGCCGGCATCGAGGCCCCCGGCTGGGAGTCCACGCGCGGGATGTACATGGCCGACGTCACCGGCGTCGAGCTGCCGCAGCGTCCCACCGGCAAGCACGTGCCGGGCGGCCACATGATCCTGTCCGTCAGCCTGGGCGACGGCTACTACCGGGTCCTCATCCACGACCGGAGCCTGCCGCCCTACCCCGACTCCGCCACCCTGACCTTCACCGACGTCGCCGACGCCTGGCAGCGGATGACCGGCGAGTCCATCCACCACGGCGAGGCGCGCTGGATGGCCGCCTTCAGCAACGGCGCGGGACTCGCCACCGACTACCGGCGCGGCCGGGTCCTGCTCGCCGGGGACGCCGCGCACGAGACTCCCCCGCTGGCGGGCTGGGGGCTGGCCACCGGCATCCAGGACGCGGTCAACCTCGGCTGGAAGCTGGCGGCCGTGGTCACCGGTTCGGCACCCGAAAGCCTGCTCGACACCTACCACTCCGAGCGGTACCCCCTCGGCGAGCAGCTGCTGCGCAACACGCACTCGGGCTCGATGCTCTACCTCAGCGACGAGGGCATCGACCCGCTGCGCGCGGTCATGCGCGAGCTGATGGACGACAAGAACGTGGCGGCGCACTTCGCCGGCATGATCAGCGGGCTCGGCGTCCAATACGACATGGGCTCCGGCGACCACCCCCTGCTGGGCCGGCGCCTGGCCCCCCACCGCGAGCTGGAGCTGCCCGACGGCACCCGTACCCGGGTCGCCGAACTGCTCCGCGCCGGGCGGGCGGTGCTCATCACCACCGACGGCTCCGACGCGGCGCCTCAGACCGCCGCCCCTTGGTCCGGCCGGGTCGACGTCGTCTCCGGCAGCTGGGTCCCGGTGGAGGGCGACAGCGCCCTGGACTCCGTACCGCCGGCGGCGCTGGTCCGCCCCGACGGCTACATCGCCTGGGCCGCGCCCGACGGCGGCGACCTGTCCGGCGCACTGGGCCGCTGGCTCGGCGCGGCGCGGGCCTCCGTAAACGCCTGAGGGCTCCGGCCCTGCTCAGCAGTCATACGAACAGCACATCCACACACCATGGAAGAGGAGACACGGGAGCGATGACCTCACCCATCCTGGTCACCGGCGGCACGGGCAACCTGGGGAAGCACGTCGTCCCCCTCCTGCGGGCGGCCGGCCACGACGTACGCGTCCTGTGCCGGACCCCGCGCGAGAACACCACCGGCATCGAGTACTTCGCCGTCGACCTCATGAACGGCGAGGGCATCGACCCCGCCCTCAAGGGCGTCGACACCGTCCTGCACCTCGCCGGCGGCACCAAGGGCGACGACAAGGTCACCCAGAACCTCGTCAACGCCGCCAAGCGCGCCCACGTCAAGCACCTCGTCTACATCTCCGTCATCGGCGCCGACACCATGCCCATCGGCTGGTTCAAGACCCAGCTCGACGCCGAGAACGCCATCACCGGCTCCGGCATCCCCTGGACCATGCTCCGCGCCGCACAGTTCCACGACATCGTCCTCATGATGGGCGAAAAAATGTCCAAGATGCCCATCGTCCCCGCCCCCGGCGGCCTCCAGTTCCAGCCCGTCGACTCCCGCGAAGTCGCCGCCCGCCTCGTCGAACTCACCCTCGGCCAGCCCGCCGGACGCGTCGCCGACATCGCCGGACCCAAGGTCTACCCCCTCGGCGACCTCCTGCGCAGCTACCTCACCGCCACCGGCAAGCGCCGCCCCCTCCTCCCCATCCGCATGCCCGGAAAGGCCGGCAAGGCCTACCGCGCCGGCGACAACCTCGCCCTCACCGGCACCCTCGTCGGCAAGCGCACCTGGGAAGAGTTCCTCGCCGAGCGCGTCGCCGCCTAGAGCACCGCACCCCTGCTGCCGGGGCCCCCGTCCGGGGGTCCCGGCGGTGTGCTGTCCGCACCCGGGCCCCGTACATCCGGCTGCTCCACAGGGCACGCCGAACCGCGGAGTCGTAACGGCGTTAACGGCGTTAACGCCGTTAACACCTCCCCCCAGACACGCGCAGGTGCCCAGACCCCCACTTCGGGTCTGGGCACACGAACGCGTAGGACACCCCGCAACGCGCGGTCAGGCGAGGGCTGGTGCTGCGGTCACAGCACTAGGCTCCCTGGCCGGCCTTCTCGTAGAAGCCGTCCTCGTGGATCGCCTCCACGCGGACCTCCTGGCCGTTGGCCTCCAGCCACTCGGCGCGCAGCCGCGCCGCCTCGTCGTCGGCCTGCGACGCGGGGACCAGCCGGCCGTCCGGCGTCAGCCGCTGCGGCGTCTCGCCGCACGGCCGCCAGTCGAACTTGGCCGCGATCTTGAACAGGTCCTCCTGCGTCAGCGGGCCGCCGTTGTCCTTCTCGGCCTGCAGCGCGGTGGGGTGGTAGTTCTCGTAGCCGCCCGGCATGTGCAGCGTGAGGAAGTGCGCGCCCTCCCCGGGCGGGGTCGCCCAGGTGTGCCGGGTGCCGCTGGTGATGTACGCCATGCTGCTCGGGCCGAGCTCCACGACCTCGTCGTCCACCTGGACGATGAGCTTGCCGGAGACGACGAAGTAGGTCTCGGTGGACTCCGCGTGCGTGTGCAGCGGCGGACCCGACCAGGCAGGACCCTGGCGCGTCTCCACCAGCGATGCCGCGCCGTCGGTCATCTTGTTCGACAGCACGATCTCGAACCCGCGGCGACCCTCCGGCCGGTCCCCGGGGTGAACGACGTACGTCATCGAGTCCTCTTTCAGCTTGGATGTCTGCGCATCCCCGATCTAACCGAGACCGGTGCCCGTCCGACTGCGGCCCGCCGCGCGCAGTTGAACGGGTTGCCGCCGCGCCGCCGGCCGCCGTACGCGGGCGGGCGCGGGCCGCCTGCGCCCGCCGCGACCCGTCTGGCCTGGGGCGCGGCTCAGAAGGCGAAGTCGACGTAGTCGATGTCGGTGAACTCCACGAGCAGTCCCTGGGCCCGGGCTCCACCATCCTTGAAGTAGACCTCTTGCAGGCCTTCAGCCGCGATCCGCTGAAGCTGGTTCTCCGTGGCACCGGCGTCCTGAGCGGCGAGCAGGCGCCCCGCGTACTCGGGCGGCAGGTGCTGGGTGATGCGGCGCATGCGGCCGTCGTCGCTGGTGCCGGGGGCCGCCGTGAACCCGAAGCGTGCGCGGGTCTCGATGACCAGACCGGTGCTCTTGGCCGCCCGGTCACGGGCCCGCTTGCGCACCAGGGGCTGCCAGCGGCGGCGGACCTCGCCCTCCAGGCGGGCCGCGAGAGCCGGCTTGGGCTGCTTGATCTGGTCCTTCACGTACCGCTCGACCGTGCGCTGGGAGATGCCCAGCAGGCCCGCGACGGCCTTCGTGGACTTGAGCTGCTTCACCAGGAACCGCATCTGCGCGCCCGCCGACTTGGGGACGGGGCGGGTGAAGTTCATTTCGTCGGCCCGGGTGAGGCTGTCGCTGATCTCGGACATGGGTGGAAGCTACTCTCCGTCGGCCGCGGCGTCGTGGCCCTTGATGTGGCGGGCGGGGTTGTGGCGTTCGTCGAGCATCCGGACCGCCCACAGCAGGGGCTGGGTGCCCTCGTGCTTCACCATGCCGGGGCTGACCCCGAGGCGGAAGCCTCCGGGCAGCGGCTTGCCTTCGGGGGTGCGGGGCAGGAAGTCGAGCGGGCCGGGGCCGTCGGAGAGGTACACCGCGCAGTCGGAGAGGACGGCGATGGGGTACTCGCCCGCGGCGGCGAGCTTGCGCATCTTGCGGTGCATGTTGACCCGGGCCGTGGAGATGACGGCGGCCCTGATGTCGGGGCGCCAGGTGGGGCGTTCGAGGGCGGGCCAGGGCTCGCCGGGGCGGTAGCCGGCGCCCTGCGGGCGTTCGCGGAGCTTGCCGATGCCGCCCTTGACGGTGGACTTGATCGCGGACAGGACCGCCGTCCGCGCGGGGTCGTCCCGCTTGTGGGTCTGCATCGCGGTGAGGAACTCGGCGTCGTCGAGCCCGGGATGCACCCCCAGGTCGGCCATCGTGGCCAGGTACGCGTCGCGCAGCCGGGTGTACCAGGCGTCGAGGTACGGGCCGTTGTCCGGGCGCAGCCACGCCTCGGTCGGGCGGACCTCGTGGCCGAGCTCCTGCGCGTAGGCGAGGGTCGGGGTCGCGTACCAGGCGGGACCGGCCGGGGCCTTGCCGTGGGGGGTGAACGGGCTGGGCAGGCGCGGGTCGAGACGCAGCCCGGAGAGGTCGGCGAGCCAGCAGCCGGGGGTCTTGGGGTCGAAGCGGGGCGCCGTGGTGTGGACCGCGGGGCCGAGGCCGACGGTGAGCCGGTTCGCGGCCGCCGCGAAGGCCATGTTCACGTCGATGCCGACGGCGTGCGTGCGGGCGCACTCGGTGTCGGTGAGGAGTTCGGGGTCGCGGATCCAGTCGTACGCCTCCTCGTCGAGGACCTGGTCCGGGGTCCGCTGGTGGGCGCGCGGGTACAGGGCCGCGACCACCGGGTGCTCGTCGGGGGCTTCCGGGGGCGCGGGGTCGACGGGGCGGGTGAGGGATCCGGCGACGGGCGCGGACTCCCAGACGCCGGTGTCGGCGTTGCGGGCGGCGCGGGTGGGCGGGCGCAGGGCCGTCATGAGCTCCAGGCCGGAGACGGCGGTGGAGCCGCGGGGGGTGAGGACCCGGGCGGCGTAGCAGGTGAGCAGCTCGGCGAGTTCCGGGGCGGGCAGCGCGGCGGTGTCCTCGCCCCAGGCGCGGGGGTCCAGTGCGCCCCAGGGCAGGATCGCGAGCTGGACGCACTGGCGGCCCCCGCCCTGGGTGGCCGGCCGGTAGATACGGGGCCAGGGGCCGAAGCCGCGCCGGGTGAGCTGCCACTTGGCCTTGGCGAGCTGGCGCAGGACCGGGTGGTCGTCGGGCAGGCGCAGACCCCGGCGGTCCTCGAGGACCAGGGGCAGGCCGAGGGCCTGTGTGGCCTCGGGGGTGAGGACGAGGAGGGGGTCGCCGTCCTTGCCGTTGCGGTGCAGGCGCGGGGACCGGAGGTCGGCGTCGGGGCCGAGCGCCCAGGCGATGAGCGCGGGCAGGCTGCTGGTGGGGTGGTCGAGGACCAGCCCGCCGGCGGCATGGGCGCGGCCTTCGCCGTCGAGGACGGCGAGGGGCCCGTTCCCTTCCAGGGCGGCGGGACGGCTCCACGCGGCGGGCCTCCGGGCCGGGGCGGCGTTAACGGCGTTAACGCCGTTAATGATCGCGGAGCCCGCAGGCGCCTCCGCCTCCGAGTCGACGGCCGGACCGTTAACGGCGTTAACGGCGTTAACGGCGTTAACGATCGCGGAGCCCGCAGAGGCCTCCGGCTCCGGCTCGACGGCCGGACCGTTAACGGCGTTAACGCCGTTAACGCCGCCGACGGGGTGGAGGGCGGCGAGCCCGTCCAGCAGGCGGATGTAGGCCGCGCGCTTCGGCGGACGCGGAGCCGTGCGGCCGGTCTCCCAGGAAGTGACGGTCTCCCGGCGGACGGACAGGGCCTTGGCGATCTGGTCCTGGCTGAGCCCGGCGGCCTCGCGCAGCCGCTTGCGCTCGTCGGGGTGCGGCAGCGCGTCCTGCGCGGCCGCCTCTTCGAGCAGGGCGTCGACCGCCGCGAAGAGGCCGTCCTGTTCCTCGTGCATGTGGGGCACCTCCGAGTGCAGCCTATGTGAAGCGCACGCTTGAACGCACACGAAACGCACCTGGGGGGCGCCGTCGGCGTTAACGGCGTTAACGGCGTTAACGCCCCCGTCGTGAGTTCCGGCCTCAGATCCGCCCCAGCAGCAGCTCGGTGACGGCCTTGAGATCGTCCGGGGACAGCTGGTCGGCCAGTGCGTCCGCGATGTCCTGCGGGGAGTCGCCCGCGATCGTGATCCGCCGCGCCTCCCCGACCCCGGAGGCATTAACGGCGTTAACGCCGTCAACTCCGTCAGCGGCCTCCCCCGGAGCGTTAACGCCGTTAACGGTCGCCGCCCCCAGCGCGTTAACGCCGTTAACGCCGTTAACGGTCGGCGCCCCGCCGGCCGCCCCGCCCGCCCGGCTGCGCTGCCGAGGGGGATTAACGGCGTTAACGGTCGCCTCCGCCGCCGCCTCCTGCTCCTCCTGCGGCAGCCGCCCGATGCGCCGCGCCGGTTCCACCTTCAGCTCCCCCGTCTCCACCTTGTCCTGGAGTTCCGGGGTGAGCTGGAGCAGGGTCAGCCGCTGCGAGACCCAGGCCGCCGTCTTGCCGAGCCGCTTGGCGACCTGGGCCTGGGAGCCGTGCACCTCCACGAGCTCCTGGAGGGCACGGGCCTGGTCCATCGGAGCCACGTCGACCCGGTGGACGTTCGCGATCAGCGCCGACTCGAGGATGTCGGCCGCCGAGGTGGCCAGGGAGTCGTTCACGTGGATGTGCATCGACTTCAGGCCCGCCAGCTGGGCCGCCGCCAGGCGCCGGTTGCCGTCGATGACCACGTACGGGGCACGGCCCAGCCCGTCGGTCTGCCCCGGGTGCGCCTCCATGAAGGCCATCCGGGTGGCGACCGCGAGCGGCTGGAGCTGGCCCCTGATGGTGAGGGACTGCGCCATCTCCTCGAGCTCCGTGAGCTCCTCGCGGAGGTTGAACGGGTTGTGCGCCAGGGCCTCGATCGGTACCTCCGACGGCGGGACGACCCCGGAGGTGGGGGCGCCGGTCGCCTCCGCGATCGCCGCGCGGCGGGAGCTGACACCGGCCGGCTGGGCCCGGGCGAACGAAGCCGAGACCCCGAGTTTGTCGGCCTTGCTCATGAGATCTCCCTTGCGAGGGCGCGCAGCGCGACCGCCTGGTCGCCCTTGGGCGCGTAGACGAACAGCGGCTGCTTCACCCGCACCGCTTCGCGCTGTTCCTTGAGGTCGGGTACGACGGCCACCACCCGCGGATCCTTTATGTCCAACCAGGCCTGGAGGGAGGAGGTCGCGATGTAGCCGCGCCGGCCGTCGTAGAGGTTGACGACCAGCCCGAGGTAGTCGATGTCCAGGCTGAGGTCGTCGCGCAGGTCGTTGATCTGGGAGGTGAGGAGGTCGTACGCGTCGGCGGACGAGTCCTCCGCCTGTACGACGATCAGCGCGCCGGAAGCGCCGGACTGTTCGGCGTCGCGGCGGCGCCCGTAGTAGATGGCCGCGTCCATGCTGAGGCCGAGGCTCGGAGGGCAGTCGACGAGGATGACGTCGTAGTCGGACTCGACGGGGGCGAGGGCCCGTTCGAGGGCGGCCTCTCGGGCCCGGACGGTGGACAGCCGGACGTCGAGGAGGAAGGCGTCCGTGCAGGCGGGCAGCAGGTGCAGCCGGTCGCCGAACCGCTCGTCCGGGACGGGGACGATCAGGTCGGTGAGGGGGCCCTTGGCCTCGCCCGCCATGTGGCAGGTGAGGCTGTCGCCGCCGATGGGCAGCGGCTGCTGGCCCAGCTGCTTGGTCAGGTGGCCCTGCGGGTCGAAGTCGACGAGCAGGACCCGCATGCCGAGACCGGGCAGGTCCTCCAGGTCGAGGGACGCGGCGGTCGGGTCCGGCTGTCGGCCCTCGTCCTCGGTGCCCGTGAGGCGGGCGAGCTGCCGGGCGACGCGCACCGGGTGCAGGCTCGACGGATCCTCTGCCAGGGCCTCTCCGGTGCCCGCGGTGATCGCGGTCTTGCCGACTCCGCCCTTCTGGTTGCACACGACGATGCGGCGTACGACGGCGGGCCGCCGGACGGTCGGGGCCGGGTTCATCTCCAGCCAGAGCCGCACCGCTTGGGCCAGGCCCTGGATCAGGGAGACCCCGCGCTCCTTGGACCCGGCGCGGAAGGACTCCCACTGGCCGGCGGGCAGCCAGGTGGAGAAGGACTCGGCTCCCGAGGTGTCTACGGGGGACGGGGCGGAGGCGAGCGCGCTCCAGTGGGCGATGCCCTGGTGGACGGCGTCCTGGATGTCCACCCGCAGTTGAGCGGTGCGGATCTTCAACTCCTGGCGCAGCCACGGGGGGAGCTTGGAGACGACCTTCTCTCGGTCGCTCTGGGACGAGGGCGAAGTCATGAGAGGGACTTTACTAACGTTCCGTGGCTCGGGTGACCGCCACGCTTGAGTTTTGCTAACGAAATACGGAGCGACACGGATCCGCGGCGGACCCAAGACGGATCCAAGACGGCCACAGAAGTCCCCGGGTACGCGACAGGGCGGCCTCGCACACGCCGTAGCGAGCACCCCCGTGGTTCACCACGGTGTGTGCGAGGCCGCCCTGATGCGGTTTCAGCCGACCGTGACCCCAAGGGAGTCCGGGGCCGGCAGAGCGAGCTCGGCACGGCACGCGGGCGAGCCGGCCGGGTCGAAGTGCGGGATGCGGTCGGCGGGCACGATTCCCGGGAGGAGGAAGTTCCACAGGTCGATGACCCGGCTGTGCAGGTCCTCGCGGCCGGTGCGCACGTGCGAGGCGACCTGGATTCCGGTGAACGAGCCCACGAGCAGCGTCGCGAGGTCGTGCACGTCGAGCGAGGACCGTACGTCGCCGCGCTCCTGGGCCGGCACCAGGCAGCCGAGGCAGGTGTCGATCCAGGTGTTGTACGGGGCCGGGTCCGGGTGGGTGAAGGAGCCGAACTCGATGATCAGCCGTATTGCGGCGCGGATGCGGACGTTGGTGCGCAGTCCGTGCGCCATCTGGTGGGTGAGGTCGATGACGGTCTGGAGGCCCGGGTCCGCGATGGCGGGCACGCCCTCCGCGACCTGGAACTGCTCGTCCATCAGGGTGCGGGCGAGGGCTTCCTTGGACTGGAAGTGGAAGTACAGGGCGCCCTTGGTGACTCCGGCGTGCTTGACCACGCCGCTCAGGCTGGTGCCCTCGAAGCCGCAGGCGTCGAAGGCGACGGCCGCGCCGTCGAGGATCGCCTGCCGGGTGATCTCCGCCCGTTCCTGCCTGACCCTCGCCACGTACCTGTCTCCTGTGCGGTCGGTGAGCAGGACGCGATGGTGCCCGCTAGAGGCCCGCTCGAAGAGCAATCTAGCGGGACAGCGGCAAAGAAAACCAGTCGACCAGTACTTTTTCTGCGGAAGCAGCGGTCATTCACGGGGTCTTGGGATGTTTTGCGCTGATACTTTTTGGCAGTCCAACGGCGCGAGGGCATTAACGCCGTTAACGGTCCGCGCCGTTAACGCCGTTAACGCCGTTAACGGCGCCGGACATGACGAAGCCCCGGTACCCCTCCAGGACGGGGGGCAGAGCGGGGCGGAACGAAGGGCGCGTCGCCGTTAACGGCGTTAACGCCGTTAACGGCCGGGTGGGCCGGCGCGGACCCGGTACGGGGGTCCGCGTCCGGGGGTCCGGCCGGTCAGGCCCAGGCGCCGCCCGCCAGCTGGTGCGTGGCGATGTTGATGCGGTTCCAGACGTTGATCAGGCCGACGTGGAGGATGAGCGCCCCGAGCTGCGCCTCGTCGTAGTGCTTGGCCGCCTCGTCGTAGACCGCGTCCGGGACGGCGTCGGTGCGGTCCGCGAGACGGGTCACGGACTCGGCGATGGCGAGGGCGGCGCGCTCGGCGTCCGAGAAGTAGCTGGTGTCGCGCCAGCCGGCGAGGACGTGAATGCGGTCGTCGGTCTCGCCGAGGTGCTTCGCGATCTTGTGGTGCATGTCCAGGCAGACACCGCACCCGTTGATCTGGCTGGCCCGGATCGACACGAGCTCCAGGGTGCGCTCACTGATGCCGGTACCGACGACGGCCTTGTGGGCCGCCTGCAGCGCGTCCATCGCGCCGGGGACGACGACGGCGGGGTTTCCCATGCGTGCGGTCACGGTGAGCTCCTCGATCGAGTAGGTGGTTACACCGCACTGACGGACGGGCGACCGGAAGTGTGACCGTCCTCAGGAGCCACTTTCCCGCCGGGGGCGTTAACGGCGTTAACGCCGTTAACGGTGCCCCGCCGACGAGCCCCGACCGTTAACGCCGTTACCGGCGTTAACGCTCCCCCGGTCCACGGCGTCCAGCGCCGCCTGCCACGGGAAGTGGTCAGGCGCGTCGGGACCGGCCGGCCCGGGAACGAAGCCGCCCTCGCCGTGCAGCACCGTCACCCCGGCCCCGCGCAGGACGGCCAGCGACTGGTCGAACTGCGGGTGCGCGGCGAGCGCGGAGTTCAGGCAGGGCACGGCCACCACCGGGGTGCCCTTGCCGAGCGCCTCGGCGGCGACCCCGACCGCGAACCGGTCGGTGAGCCCGAGGGCCCAGGCGTTGAGGGAGTTGAAGGTGGCCGGAGCGAACAGCAGCGCGTCGGCCGCCGGCCATACGTCGGGCTCCCCGGGCAGCTTGTACTGCCACCGCACCGCGTGGCCGGTCAGCACCGCCAGCCCGTCCAGGCTCCCGGCCAGCCAGTGGGCCGCCGTCGGCGTCAGACCCAGGCATACGTCCCAGCCCCGGGCCCGGGCGTCCTCGATCACGTGGGCCACGTCGAACACGGGCGGGGCGGCGGAGCAGAACAGGTAGAGCGTCCTCGTCATACCGACATGTGATCACATTGCTTGACCTCGGCCCTGATTGAGGGGGTGGGATCGTCCGCGGGGACACCGAAAAGATTTTCCGGCGCAAGCGATGAGTTCCGTACGGCGCGGCCGTCTCTACTCCTGACAGCGGATACAGAGACAAGGAAGAGGAGCCGTTCCCATGCGGATCGTCATCAGTGAGTTCATCAGCCTGGACGGCGTCGTACAGGCCCCGGGCGGTCCCGAAGAGGACACCGACGGCGGGTTCGCGCACGGCGGATGGAGCCACCCCTTCTTCGACCCGGAGACGATGGGCGCCGCCATCACCGAGGCGATGGACAGCACGCAGGCGCTGCTGTTCGGCCGCCGCACCTGGCAGACGATGGCCGCGGCGTGGCCCGAGCGGGCCGGCGACCCGTTCGCCGACCGGATGAACGCCTTCCCCAAGTACGTCGTCTCCCAGACCCTCGGGGAGGACGACCTGACGTGGAACAACACCACGCTCATCCCCGGCAACAAGGCCGTCGACCTCATCCGGGAGCTGCGCGAGAGCGACGGCGGCGACCTTTCGGTCATGGGAAGCCCCACCCTCGTCCGCACCCTCCTGCACGAGGACCTGGTCGACGAACTCCGGCTCATGATCATGCCGGTGCTCCTCGGCGGCGGTAAGACGATCTTCCCCGACGGCGGCACCCTGCGCACGCTCGACCTGGTCTCCACGGTCACCAGCAAGACGGGCGTGCAGATCTGTACCTACCGCCCGGCCGCGGGCCGTTGACCAGCCCCGCTGCATACCCACGCACACCCGCACCCACGCACATCCGCCACCACGCACAGACGGGAACCCCCACATGACCGAGGCACCGAAGGGCCCGGCCTCCTACTTCCCCTCGATCGAGAAGAAGTACGGCCTCCCGGTCGCGCACTGGAAAGGCCTCATCCGCTCCTCGCCCCTGACCCGGCACATGGACCTCGTCACCTGGCTCAAGACGGAGCACGCCCTGGGCCACGGCCACGCCAACGCCCTCGTCGCCCACACCCTCGCCGAGGACCGCGGGAAGTGAACAGCTGTCGCTGAGACGCACGCGTATGCGACTGAGCTTTGCGGCTATGGCCCGTCTCGCGGCAGTGGATTTCACTGGACCCATGACACAGACCACGCAGAACACCCAGAGCACGCAGACCGCGGCCTCCCCCGCCACCACCCTGGTCATCGGCGGCAGCGGCAAGACCGGCCGCCGCGTCGCCGAGATGCTCGCCGCCCGGGGCCGCCCGGTCAGGGTCGGATCCCGCACCGGCGAACCGCCCTTCGACTGGAGCCGGCCCGACACCTGGGGGCCGGCCCTGGAGGGCGTCGACCGGGTGTACGTCACCTACTACCCCGACCTGGCGTTCCCCGGGGCCGCCGAGCAGGTCGGCGCGTTCTCCGAGGCGGCCGTGGCCGCCGGAGCGCGCCGCCTGGTCCTGCTCTCCGGCCGCGGCGAGGAGGCGGCGCAGCGCGCCGAGGAGAACCTGAAGGCCTCGGGCGCCGACTGGACCGTCGTCCGCGCCGCCTGGTTCCACCAGAACTTCGACGAGGGCTTCTTCCTGGAGCCGGTCCTGGCCGGCGAGATCGCCCTGCCGACCGCGGACGCCGTCGAGCCCTTCGTCGACACCCGGGACATCGCCGACGTCGTCGTGGCGGCGCTGACCGACGACCGGCACATCGGCCGGACCTACGAGCTGACCGGCCCCCGCCTCCTCAGCTTCCACGACGTCGCCGCCGAACTGTCGAAGGCCACCGGCCGCGAGATCTCGTACGCCCCCCTCTCGGGCGAGTCCTACCGCGCGGTGCTGCGCGAGCACGGCCTGCCGGAGGACTTCGCCGACCTGTTCACCCTGATCCTCGACGGACGCAACGCCCACCTGGCCCACGGGGTCGAGGAGGTCCTGGGCCGCCCGCCGCGGGACTTCGCCGACTTCGCCCGCGAGACGGCGGCGACCGGCGTCTGGAACGTCTGACCCGCCGAAGCGTGCCGCGATGCCGGGGAGGATGTACGCATGGACACGCTGACCGGCCTCCTCGAAGGCCCCCAGGCCCGGGGCGCCTTCCTGCTCAAGTCCGTCTTCAACCCGCCCTGGTCCCTGCGGGTGGAGGACCGGGCCCCGCTGTCGCTGGTGACGATGGTGCGCGGCTCCGCGTGGCTGCTTCCCGACGAGGGCGCGCCCGTCCTGATCGGCCCGGGGGACGTCGCCGTCGTACGGGGCCCCGAGCCGTACACGGTCGCGGACTCCCCTGACACCCCCGTGCAGATCACGGTCGACGCCGACCAGCGGTGCAGCACGCAGGCGGGCGAGGACATCACGGGATCCATGGACCTGGGCGTGCGCACCTGGGGCTCCGCGTTCCAGGGCGAGGACTCCGCGGTGATGCTGAGCGGCACCTACCAGGCACCGAGCGAGATCGGCCGGCGGCTGCTCGGCGTGCTCCCGTCGGTCCTGGTGCGCCGCCGCCCGGACTCCTCCGACACCACCTTGGTCCGGCTGCTGTCGGAGGAGATCGGCAAGGACGAGCCCGGGCAGGAGATCGTCCTGGACCGGCTGCTGGACCTGCTGCTCATCGGGGTGCTGCGCAGCTGGCTGGCCGCGCCCGGCACCGGCGCCCCCGCCTGGTACCGCGCCCAGGCCGACCCGGTGGTGGGCCCGGCCCTGCGCCTGCTGCACGAGAGCCCGGCGCACGGCTGGACGGTGGAGGAACTGGCCCTGAAGGTCGGGGTCTCCCGCGCCTCGCTGGCCCGCCGCTTCACCGAGATCGTGGGGGAGCCGCCGGTGGCGTACCTGACGGGCTGGCGGCTGGCGCTGGCCGCCGACCTGCTGCGCGAGCCGGACGCCACGGTCGCGACGGTGGCCCGCCGCGTGGGCTACAGCAGCGCCTTCGCCCTCTCCACCGCCTTCAAGCGGGTGCGCGGCGTCAGCCCCCGCGAGTTCCGCACCACCCCGGCCGCCGCCACCGCGCCCGCCCCCTCGGGCCCACCGCGTACGGTCGTCCTCCCCGCCCCCTGACCCGCCCTGAACGGAGGTCACCGCAGCGAGTCAGGTCAGGTCAGGTCAGGTCAGGTCAGGTCCAGTACACCGACCGTCTGCCCGCCGCTGGACTCGCCCGTGAGGCGGAAGCCCAGCCCGAGGTAGAAGCGCTCGGGGCCGTCCTCGCCCGGTTCCCAGGTGACGTGCGCCCGCCCGGCGCCCCGCCGGCGGAGCTCCCCGGTGACGGCCTCGACGGCGAAGCGGCCGTAGCCCTTGCCCTGCCGGTCGGCGGCGACGTTCAGCCGCCAGATGCCGGAGCGGATGTCCGAGGGGTCCCCTGCCGGGTTCCAGGCGATGTCGAGGAAGGCCATGACGAAGCCGACGACCTCGTCGCCTTCGACGATCGCCTGCGGCCAGGCGGCCTCCCCGTGGACGTACGCCTCGGCGAGCGACTTCACGACGGGCGAGACGAGGTGCTCCTGACGGGGGTGCACGCGTACCGCGCACACGGCGTCGAAGTTGTCGGCGGTGACCGGTTCCAGACGCGGTGACGAACTGCTCATGCACGCACCCTAACGGCGGTGTCTCCCCCGAAGAGCGCGGCCCTACCGGCTCTGGCCGTGCAGGACCAGCGCCCACACCAGGAACCCCACGGCGGCCGTGCACAGGACCGCGCGCCACACGTTGGCGCGTACCCACGGGACCTCGAACGCCCGGCGGACGGCGGCCGGATCGGCGATCCGCTCGGGCGGTCCGGCCTGCTCCAGTGCGTTGTTCAGCGGGATGTTCACCCGGGCGGTGACGGCCATCGCCACGACGTAGCAGACGAACGCGCCGACCAGTGGCCAGAGTGCGCCGCCTCCGCCGGAGGGGATGTGCAGGGCCAGCGCGAGCCCGGTGAACAGGAGGGCGCCGATGTAGCCGAGCATGAACCAGCCGTTGAGGATGGCCACGTTGATGCGCTGCATCGTCTCGATGACGGTGCGGTCACCGCTCCGCCCGAGACCGGGCATCACGGCGACGGAGAAGGCGTAGAAGAGGCCGCTCATGAGGGCCATCGTGAGGGTCGCCGCGACGAGCGACGCGAGCCTAGCCGTTTCCATGACGGATTCCCCCTGCTGATGCTCGGTCGGGCGTGTCGATGATAAGCACCCCCGGTACCGTGCGTCCCGCAGGCATTCCACCCCATTTCTATGGTGTCTTGAGCCCCGCCCGCGACAGTGGCTGCGATCCGGACCCCCCGGGCCGTCGGCCCCCGGGACCGGACCCACTCCCAGGAGGACAGACCGTGAAGGACCAGACGGCCCCGAAGGACGGGCTGGACGCCCTGCGCGCCGACATCGAGCGCCGCAACCCCGCCCAGCCCGAGTTCCACCAGGCGGTACGGGAGGTCCTGGAGACCCTGGCCCCCGTCTTCGCCGCACGGCCCGAGTACGCCGAGGCCGGGCTCGTGGAACGGCTCGTCGAGCCGGAACGCCAGATCATCTTCCGGGTCCCGTGGCAGGACGACCACGGCCGGGTCCACGTCAACCGCGGTTACCGCGTCGAGTTCAACAGCGCGCTCGGCCCGTACAAGGGCGGCCTGCGCTTCCACCCGTCGGTGAACATCGGCGTGGTGAAGTTCCTCGGCTTCGAGCAGATCTTCAAGAATGCGCTGACCGGCCTCGGCATCGGCGGCGGCAAGGGCGGCAGCGACTTCGACCCGCGCGGCCGCTCGGACTCCGAGGTCATGCGGTTCTGCCAGTCCTTCATGACGGAACTCCACCGCCACATCGGCGAGCACACCGACGTCCCGGCCGGCGACATCGGCGTCGGCGGCCGCGAGATCGGCTACCTCTTCGGGCAGTACCGGCGCATCACCAACCGCTGGGAGGCCGGCGTCCTCACCGGCAAGGGCCAGGGCTGGGGCGGCTCCGCCATCCGTCCCGAGGCCACCGGCTACGGCAGCGTCCTGTTCGCCGCCGAGATGCTCGCGGCCCGCGGCGGCGCCCTGGACGGTCTGTCCGCCGTCGTGTCCGGCTCCGGCAACGTCGCCCTGCACACCATCGAGAAGCTCCAGCAGCTCGGCGCCAATCCGCTGACGGCCTCGGACTCCGAGGGCTACGTCGTCGACGACAAGGGCATCGACCTCGCGCTGCTCCGCCAGATCAAGGAGGCCGAACGCGGCCGGGTGTCCGAGTACGCCCAGCGCCGCGGCGCCTCGGCCCGCTTCGTCCGCGGCGGCCGCGTCTGGGAGGTCCCCGCCGACGTCGCGTTCCCCTCCGCCACCCAGAACGAACTCGACGAGGCCGACGCCCGGACCCTCGTCCAGAACGGCGTCAAGGCGGTCTCCGAGGGCGCCAACATGCCCACCACCCCCGCGGCCGTCCGCATCCTCCAGGAGGCCGGCGTCGCCTTCGGCCCCGGCAAGGCCGCCAACGCGGGCGGGGTCGCGGTCAGCGCCCTGGAGATGGCCCAGAACGCGGGCCGCTCCGCCTGGCCGGCCGCCCGCGTGGAGGAGGAACTGGCCGCCATCATGCGCTCGATCCACACGGTCACCTCCGAGACGGCCGTCCGCTACGGCGCCCCGGGCGACTACGTCACCGGAGCCAACATCGCGGGCTTCGAGCGCGTGGCCGACGCCATGCTCGCGCAGGGCGTCATCTGACCCGCCCCGCCACGGAGGGTGCCCCCGGACTTCGAGCCCGGGAGCACCGGGTCCGTACCGGCACCCCTACGGGACGGCGGTCCCGGGCAGCCACTCGGCGGCCTCGGGCCGTTCCAGGCGGTCGTAGCCTGGGCTCCCACCACGGAGAGGGAGACACCACGTGCTCACTGCACTGGACGGGCTGTACGGGGACCGGAAGGACGCGGTCACCGTCGCGGGCCGGTCCGCCTCGTACGAGGAACTGCTCGGCGCGGCCCGGGCCGTGGCCGCGGACGTCGCAGGCGCCCCCGCCTTCGCGGTGACCGCGACCGCCTCGCTGGAGACCGTCGCCGCCGCCGTCGGCGCACTGCTGGCCGGGGTGCCCCTCGTACCGCTGCCGCCCGACGCGGGAAGCGCCGAACGCGAGCACATCCTGCGCGACTCGGGCGCCCGCACCCTCGACGTGGACTTCGCCCGACGCTCCGACTGGACCGGGCCCGCGCCCGCGCCCGAGGACCCCGCCTTGATCCTGTACACCTCGGGCACCACCGGCGCCCCCAAGGGCGTCGTCCTGACCGCCGCGGCCCTCGCCGCCGACCTGGACGCCCTCGCCGAAGCGTGGCAGTGGAGCGCCGAGGACACCCTCGTGCACGGTCTGCCCCTCTTCCACGTCCACGGGCTCGTCCTCGGCGTACTCGGCGCCCTGCGCACCGGCAGCCGCCTGGTCCACACCGGCCGCCCCACCCCCGAGGCCTACGCCGAGGCCCACGGCAGCCTCTACTTCGGCGTGCCCACCGTCTGGTCCCGCATCGCCGGCGCCCCGCAGGCCGCCGCCGCACTGACGGGCGCCCGCCTGCTGGTCTCCGGCAGCGCGGCGCTGCCCGCCCCCGTCTTCCGCGACCTGGAACGCCTCACCGGCCACCGCCCGGTCGAGCGCTACGGCATGACCGAAACCCTGATCACCGTCAGCGGCCGGGCCGGCGCCGAGGTCCGCCCCGGTACGGTCGGCACCCCGCTCCCCGGCATCCGTACCCGCATCGCCGCCGAACCGGGCGCCGAGATCGGCGAACTCCAGCTGACCGGGCCCACCCTGTTCGCCGGATACCTGGGCCGGCCGGAGGCCACCGCCGCCGCGTACACCGAGGACGGCTGGTTCCGCACGGGCGACATCGCGGCCGTCGACGAGGCCGACGGCGTCCACCGCATCGTGGGCCGCGCCTCCATCGACCTCATCAAGTCGGGCGGCTACCGGATCGGCGCGGGCGAGATCGAGAACGCCCTCCTGGACCACCCGAGGGTCACCGAGGCCGCGGTGGTCGGCGTCCCCGACACCGACCTCGGCCAGCGGATCGTGGCGTTCGTCGTCGCCGAGGGCGTCACCGGCGAGGAACTCACCGAGTTCGTCGCGACGCGCCTCTCGGTCCACAAACGCCCCCGCGAGGTTCGCTTCATCCAGGCCGTGCCCCGCAACGCCATGGGCAAGCCGCAGAAGAAGCTGCTCCTCACCCAGGAGTCCGGCAGCTGAGGACCCGCCGCGCACCGGAGTGAAAACCGGTCAGAACAGTTACGGCAACACACGGCCCCACCGCTCCCCACGGCGAGCCGCCCCAGGGGCCCTCCAGGGGCCCCGCACCACACAAAAGCCCCCGGGGTACCCCGGGGGCCCATCAAGCCCCTGAGCACCCCTCAGGAGCCTTTCTCGCACGCGTTGCTACCCCACGGCGTGCAACGTCCTGCGCCGCTTCGACTCCGCGGCCTTCTTCGCGGCCGCCTGCGCTGCCCGCTTCTGGCGCTGCTCGGCCAACTGGTCCTGATACGCCGCCACGGCCTGGTGGTAGCTGGCCACGTAGCCCCGCGCGTCCAGCCGCTCCTCCGCGGGCATCTCGTTGACCGCGGCCACCGCGTCCTCGAAGGAGTTGTATCCGGCCAGCATGGGGTTGATCTGGTACACCCCGTTGCGGACCTTCCGCACCGCCTTCGCAAGCTCCAGGCTCCGCAGCGCGGCGTTGACACTCGGCCGGCTCAGATCCAGCAGCCCGCCCACCGTGGCCTGGTCGATGAGGATCCGTCCGCCCGGCTCGCTCAACGAACGCAGCTTCAGCAGCACCCGATAGGCCGCCGGCGGGAGGTCGAGGTCTGAGAGAAGCCCATCGGCGTTGACCGCAGCGAATCGCAAGGTGCTCACTGAGCTGTCCCTTCTTCCGTGCGCTTCGCCCGGCTCAGCCGACGCGCAGCGCGCTCTTTTGCCCGTTCGGCCCGCAATTCCGCGATGGCCTGCCGCATGTGGTCCAGAGACGGGAAGCGCACCAGATCCGGCAGACTCGTGTCGCTCCGAATCTCCGAGATGGTGCTGTGCTGCTCCACCTTCACGAACTCACCCGTCATCTCCGTACCCGGGATGAACTCAGCTACCCGGTAACTGTAAGGCGGGTTGAACTGATACACACCCCGCCGCACCTTGAAGACGATCCCATGGGACATCACCGTGTGAAGCGCTTCCGATGTCTTCGTCCGAGAGACGTCCAGGATGGTAGCCATCTCCTCCTGCGTCAGCTGAATCCGCCCCCCGGCCCGCTGGCAGGCAATCAGCAGCAGGATCAGCCTCAACGGCAGCGCTTCACGGAAGTACTGGGCGATGACCAGGAAGAACTCGAGACTGTCCATCGAGAACGCGTTCGGCTGGGTCTGCGTCCCGTAGAACTCCAGCGGCTTGCGCTCGCCGTCCAGCGTCAGCTTCCGGCTCGGATACCGCTTCGCGAGACTGTCCAGATCCTTCACCGGAGCCAGCGGCTGGCTCCAGGCCGAGATCGCGTCATCAACGGGGAGATCAGGACGCGGCGCACGCCCAGGACTCGGCCGGCGGCGCTGTGGCTCGGATGACACGAGGATGCTCTCCACTTCGTTGATCTGCGGAGAGAGTATGTCAACAAGGGTGACACAAGTGTCACGCTCGTTGACGTTCGGCGTGTCTTGTGTCCCCTCAGGAGGGACATATCTCGGCCACGCCCACCATCCCACCCCCCGCCACCAACCCCACCCGATCCACCCCTAGTTCAGGGACACATCTCCGCTAAAACGTCAGCATCCCCGACGTTTTAGCCCATTTTACGTCAGCCTCACTGACGTTTTTTCGTCGTTCTGTCCCCCTACCAGGGACACATCCCCCGAGATATGTCCCTCCTGAGGGGACATATCTTTTCTCCCACACCCCCTTTGACCTGCGCAAACGCATCTCCGTACCTTCTATATGCAGCTGGTCCGTCATCTGACGCTCACAACAACCCCCAAACAACCGGCCGTCGGCCCAAATCTGACGGTCCGTCACCCGACGGAACCCCCCGTACCGCATGCCCCTCCCCCTGTCTTGAACACCCCCGGAGGTGACTGATTCCCGTCTCTATCCACTGCCGGCTTTGAATCAGTCCTTGAGCAAGCACTCACCCCCCTTCGAGTGTCAAGCAGACCCCTCGATCAGACTCCACCTTCAATCAGTCCTTCTTCATTGCTCAAAGAACCAGACCCACTGCACCAACCAGCAAAAAAACCAACATAAAAACCAAAACCTCCAAGGCAACGCACAACGATGCCCAACGCCTCCTCCCCACACAGCTCCCCTTCACAAGCTCGCCGACACCATTCAAACGCTCGGCGAAAGTGAAGCAAGGCCTACTTTTTGGGCGAAACAAAGCGGAGCCCACCTAACCGAGCAAAGCTAGGCAGCCATACCTGGCGGAGCGCAGCGGAGCCAGTTCCACGCGAGCGAAACGAGCGGAGTCTCCCTCCTATAGGGAGGCTCTGCGAAGCAGAGCCTCCCGCCCAGCCCGCAGGGCTGGGGCCGGTCGAGCGCAGCGAGGCCCGTTCCTTCGAGCGAGCTCAGCGAGCTCGGTCGCCTTCCCAAGCGCGCAGCGCTTGGGCCCGCCGAGCGCAGCGAGGCGGGTCTCTTCCTAAGCGCGCAGCGCTTAGGCCCCCCGAGCGCAGCGAGGGGATTCCCTCGGGCGAGCGCAGCGACCCCGTCATTGCCTAAGCGCGCAGC
>NZ_JAPEPJ010000005.1 GCF_026340255.1 Streptomyces sp. NBC_01408
GCCGCGCCACAGAAGTCTACGGCGCGGCCCCGTAGAAGGCGCCCGCGCCCGGTTCACCTGGGAGGCTTGGAGGCCGACGCCCTCCCAGCACCCTGGGCGAAAGCTGGTCGAGTGCCGCCGCTCAGTGCCGTAAGGTGGGGTTCACCGACGCGGGGTGGAGCAGCTCGGTAGCTCGCTGGGCTCATAACCCAGAGGTCGCAGGTTCAAATCCTGTCCCCGCTACTGCCCAGAAGGGCCCGGATCCTCAGGGATCCGGGCCCTTCTGCCGTGTCCCAACGTCTCGGGCTGGCCGACCCTCCCAGACCCCTTGGTCCGGTCGCCGACGAATCCGCTTCTGCCGCCAGGGTCTCCGTGTACGGAAGGTCACTTTCCGTCGGTGATGTAGTAGTCGTTCTTGAGGTACTCCAGGGTGTAGCTGCCCAGGTCTTCCTCGGAGAAGGTGGCGGAGGACTTGACCGCTTCGAGCGGCATCTCGATCTTGTCGAGGGTGCGCACGGGGACGCGCTGCGGATCGACCGTCGCGGTCTGCAGGGCCTTCTTCTGCTCGGGCGAGATCATCTGGAACACGATCACGTACGTCGACGTGCACGGACCGAATCCCTGCTCCTCTGCCTTCTTCGCGCCGGGCCCGGCCACTTCGCAGACCGTGTCGATGTCCTCACGCCCGAGGCCGTGGAGGTACTGCTCGTACCGCTGGATCGCGCGCTCCTTCGTCCGGGGCGCGGGCTGGTTACCGGTCACAGTGGCCGACGGCTTCTCGGTTCCGGCGGACGCGGACGGCGTGCCCGACGGCACTTGCGCCGGTGTGGACGCGGACGGCTGCGAAGGCTTCGCGTCAGCGTTCTCCTCCGCTTGCTCCGGACCGCACCCGCACGCCACCAGCGCCACGCATGCAGATACCGCCACGCTCAACATCGTCCGCGTTCTCATCAGATCCCCTCCACCAGCCGACTACCCATCAAGAACTCACGCAGGAGCCGGCGGAACGGTTCCCGACCCGCGACTCGCGAACCGCGACCCGCCCCACGGAGCGGACAACCGCTGGGGTCGACGCTCGTGCCGTCATTCCCCAGCTGCGGCGGTGTCGTGACCCATGGTGTCGAAGACGGCCAGGTGGGTGACGTCGGCTCAGTAGGGTGCCGGCCAGCGCCGGTGCCCCGATGGAGTGTAGTGCTGCTCGGATCACGCCGGCCGCAGGAGCGGACTGGGTGCCGGCCACCACCGCCTACAACCTGATCGGGGCGGAAAAGGAGCGGATCCGCGCGGCGTTGTCAGCTGCCGCTGGGTGCGTTGAATTCTTCGACCGGGCCGAAGTCGCTGAACCTGCCGGTGTTGACGGCGGGGATACCGCGCATCTCCATGCGCTGCTCGAAGCGGACGGCGCGGCCTTGGCCATCGATCCACTGGTCGATGTCGAAGCCGGTCACGCCCTTGGCCTTCATCGAGCGGTGCGTCCGGGGATCGACGGAGGCCACCTGGTCGAGGTCGAGGTGTCCGGCAAGGTGGTAGGTGGGGGTGCCGCCCTGACCCTCCATACCCTTGCGTGCCGAGGGGCCGACGGCGAGCAGCAGCTTGGCGTAACCCGCATAGTTCGCCTCGTTGCCCTCAGCGCGCGGCATCTTCGTCCAGCCGCTGCCCGGCGTGAGGCGGTTGCGGACGTAGTTGGCGTCGGCCGTGGTCACCGTCTCCATCCAGATGGCCTGGGAGACAGGGACGTTTGCCGGCGTACGGATCTCGCCCCGGCCGGTGAACAGGGCGTTGTGGTTGCCTCTGCCGGTCATGGTCGATATGTGCTGGCCGGCGGCCGCGCTGTTGATCGTGATGGTCGCCGCGCAGGGGGTCTTCTCCCCACCTGCCGCCCGCGGTCACTAGCGCCGCGAAGATCGCCTGCTTCCTCCAGTTACCCGACTTCTCGCGGGCTGCGGACCATGGGATCTCCCCGAGCGGGCAGGGCCGTCCTGGGTAGGGCGGATCGATTCGGCTTGGTCCGTGCGGGTGAGTGGGGGTACTGGAGCAGGGCCGGCGGGGTCTACAACGGTGTCTGTCCGGCGTGGGTGGACTGTGCTTCGCCGCGACCGAATAGCCGGTGTCGGCCTGCCCTTGTCTCTCTCGTGCCCGTACTGCAAAGCGCTGTGGAGGTACGCCCATGTCCGCGAACAGGTGGACGGATGAGCTGCTCGATCCTCAGAGGAAGGCTGGTGATCCGCTCGCGGACACGGCCATCGAGGAGATCTACGCGCTCGGGCGCCAGGACGAGGTCCGCGAGGCCCTCCTCGCCAGGGACAACAACACGAGCGCAGTTCCCGCCGAGCTGCCGCCCCGGCTCCAGGAGTACTTCGCCCACAGCGCGGAGCTTCCAGCCTGGGCGGACCAGGCCCTGATCGCGCGCGGACAGGGACTGCTGGGCCGCTACCAGGGCCACATCGTGACCACACTTCTGTGCGGGTCCCTGCCGCTGTGCTACAGCTGTGCGGATGGTGCGCAGGTCCTCTACCGGTCGACGCGCCTGACGCAGGGCGTGTTCCGCAGGCTGATGGAGACCGCGCAGTTCATCGTGGATGTCCTGGAGACGGGCGGCCTGGGTCCGCAGGGGCGAGGGGTGAGCTCGGCGCAGAAGATCCGGCTGCTGCACGCCACGATGCGTTACCACCTGTCCCGGAAGGAGGACTGGGACACGTCCTGGGGCATGCCGGTCAACCAGGAGGATCTCGCTGCCACGTTGATGAGTTTCGCCGTCGTGATCCCGCAGGGTCTGGCCCGGCTGGGTGTCGCCCTGCCGGCGGCCGACCGTGACGCCTTCTTCCACGTCTGGCGGGTCGTCGGTCATGTCCTCGGCGTCGACGAGCGCGTCAACCCCGCTTCCTTCGAGGACGGCAGCACGCTGGTCGATGCCGTCCTGTCCCGCCAGCAACGGTCCTCCGAGGCCGGGACCGTGCTGACGAAGGGAGTGCTGGACTTCATCCGTGAGGTCCTGCCCACGCCCCTGTTCGCCGGAGTCGGTCCGACGCTGATCCGCCACCTCGCCGGAGACCGGGCTGCCGACATCGTCTCCGTGCCGCCGGCGGACCTCACCCGGATCGCCCTGGCCGGGCACAGCCCCCTCAGTCTCGGGTACGGCAAGACCGGCGACATCGTCCCCGTCCTGGCCAAGGCCTCCAACGAACTCGGACTCGCCGTCTTCAAGCAGGGCCTGCGCCTGTCCAACAAGGGCCGCCGCTACCAGTGGCAGGTCCCCACCGGGCTCACGCCCACCACCTGAGAGCGCCGCGTTCGGGCTGCCGTAGGGCCGGCCCGAACGGAGGCTTCCACACGACATCGGCATGACGGGACCCGCAGCCGGACCCCGTGATCGTTCTTACCGAGAACGGGGTACCGATGTTCCCCAAGGCCGTACGACGCCACGGAGGAAGTCGGCGACCTTGCCGGGCATGTCGAGGGTGACCGGCAGCATCGGATCTGATGGGATCGGCGCCGTCCCGGTACCCCGGAATGTCCGGGTTCAATGGACGTCCGTCACGCCTGTCGTCATCCGTTTGCCGACGCTCCCGAGCCGGTCGGCCGGCTCGGGCAGATTGCGGCCTCGATGTGGGCGAGTTGGGCGGCAAGGATCTCTTCGAACGCGGCGCGGCGATCCACCCCGAGGGGACGGACGTCGCGGGCGAAATGAGCCAGGGCCGGGAAGCGTTCGGGGTCGGCGCCCAGAACCGCCACGCGGAACAGCTCCATGCCCTGTTCGTACTCTCCGGGGGTAACGGTGCTGACCCCGGCCTCGGAGGCGATCAACGCAGCGATGAGGACCGCGATCCGGTGATAGCGCGTCGGGATCTCCTCGTCGGGCAGCCCCGACGCGCGCAGGGCCTGCAGCACCTCTTCCATGACCAGCCGGGAACCGGTGCCGCTTGATGCGTAGCGTCCCCAGACCGCGGCGAGCTGGGGCTGCTGACCGAAGGCCTCTCTCACGCGCAGGGCCAGGGATGTGATGCGCTGCTTCCAGTCGCCCTCGGGGCGGTAGCCGTCCATCGCGGCCAGGAGGATCCGGTCGGCGACCGCGCGCAGCAGTTCGGTCTTGCTGCGGAAGTGCCGGTAGAGGCTGGAGGAATCCGTCCCGAGGGCCGCGGCCAGCTTGCGCACGCTGAACGAATCCGCGTCGCTCGTGCGCAGCAGTTCCGCCGCCGTGTCCAGGATCTCTTCGGTTGACCAACGCCTTCGGCCTGCCATCTTGCTCCTCTCGCCGACTCTCATCCTACCTATGCACTTGGTGTTGCACGCACTGCGTGCATAATGAGGGCATGAGCATGCCGGGCGGGCCGGCACGCCACTCGTGCCCTGTTGTCCGGGTCAGCGACCGATGCGGAGCTCACCCCGGGGAACACGAAAGGACGCATGACGTGAAGAACCCACTGGATTCCGCGGCACTGAACGCAGCCATTGAAAACGTCCACGGCGCCGGGATGCCGGGCCTGTTCGCCGAGGTGCGAGACGGCGACCAGGTCTGGCGCGGCGCCGCCGGGGTCGCCGATGTCGTCACCGGTCGCCCCGTCACCGCCGACATGCGGCACCGCGTCGGCAGCATCACCAAGACCTTCACCGCCGCCGCAGTTCTGCAGCAGGTCGAGAACGGTCAGATCGGTCTCGACACACCGATCGGCCGGTACCTTCCGAAGCTGGTTCCCGGAGAACGCGGTGACGCGATTACGGTCCGGATGCTGATCAACCACACCAGCGGCCTCGCCGAGTACCTCCCGTACGCCTACCCCTCCCTGAAGGCGTTCCCCGCCCTCGCGGACACCGGACCCCAGAGCCTGGACGACCACCGACTCACGCGGTTCGACCCCGTTGAACTGATCGAGATGGGGGTCACCGCCCCTGCCGCCGGCGCCCCGGGCAGCACTCCGGGGGTGTACTCCAACACCAACTACCTGCTCCTCGTACAACTCCTGGAACAGGTGACCCGCACTACGGCCGAGCAGTACATCACCCGGAACGTCATCGAGCGCGCCGGGCTCCGGGACACCGAACTCCCCGCCGGACCGTACGTCAACGGACCGCACTCGCACCTCTACGAGGCGTGGTTCGGCATGATCGACCCGCCGCGCGACTACAGCGTCTACGACATGTCATGGGTCGGACCGTCGGCCTCATTGATATCGACCGTCGCGGACCTCAACCGCTTCTTCGGCATGCTGCTGGCCGGAGAGATCGTCAGCCCGTCGTCGCTGGCGCAGATGCAACGCACCGTCCCGGTCGTCTCCCAAGAGGGAAAGACGATCGACTACGGCCTCGGCCTGCACCCGATGGAGGGTCCCGGTCAGGGCACCTTCTGGGGCCATGGCGGCACGGTCTGGGGTGGTGGAGCACTGGCCATGACCCGTGCCGACGGCAAGCGGCAGATGTCCGTCGCGGTGAACCTGCAGAGGTGGAACAGGCTCGACTCCTCCGGCAAGCCGCAGCCCCACCCCATCGACGAAGCGCTTGCGACTCTTTACCGCGTGGCGATGTACGGCTGACCGGGCAGGAGATCCGCGAACGGAGCGCCCATGGGCAGGTGGACACGTAGTGCTCTTTCACGCGCCGGGCGGGCGGTGGGTGCTTTCGTTTTCGGGTGTGGTGGCGGCCCTTGTGCGGAGTTCTTCGACGATGCCGACGCCCGCGGCGGCGAGGGGGACGGCGAGGAGTGCTCCGAGTACGCCGGCGATGCTGGCTCCGGCGGCCACGGACATCATGATGGTGGCCGGGTGCAGGGACACTGTGCGGCTCTGGATGAAGGGCTGCAAGAAGTTACCCTCGATCGCCTGGACGACCAGGACCACGCCGAGTGCCCATAGTGCGGTGGAGGTCCCGCCGTGGGCGAAGGCTACGAGCACGGCCACCAAGCCCGACAGGAACGCCCCCACGAAGGGGATGTAGGCACCCATGAACACGAGGGCACCCAGCCCGGCGGCCCCGGGAACATCGAGGATCACCAGGCCGGTGAAGATGAGCAGGGAGTCGATCAGCGCAATGAGCGTGGTTCCCTGCATGAAGCCGGCCAACGAGTGGTAGGCGCGCCGTCCGCACGCCACCGCGGTGTCGGCCTGGGCACCGGGGACCAGGTGCCGGGCGAATGCCTCACTGCGGTGACCGTCGCGCAGGAAGAGGTAGACCAGCGCGAGGGCCAGGACGAAGATCGCGAGGACCTCGGTCGCCAGACTCAGACCCGACACCACCCCAGACGCCACCGAGCGGGCGACGGTGGCGCCCGCGTCGGACATGCCGTCGACCGCGCTCTGCAGCTGCCTGCCCGCGGGACCGAAGCGGTCGGCGAGTTCGTCCCCCGCGTCGGCGAGGCCGTCGGCGATCTTCCCGGCGCTCTCCGAGAGCGAGTGGATGACGGCGACCAGCGCGCCGCACACCAGGACGACCAGACCGGCGCAGGTGAGTCCGGCGGCGAGTGCGCGGGAGGCCCCGTGCTTCATCAGCCACGGCATCACGGACAGAGCGTGCAGAGGTTCACCATGCGGGCCGGCCCGAAGTGGGATCGGGCGGACACGGGGACGGTCAGCGGTTGTCGTGCAGTTCCTGGTGCATCTGGGGCTGGTTGTCCTGGTCGTGGGTGAGGGCGAACTTCTGGACCTCGTTGAAGCCCTTCGAGGCGATGCCGACGATCTCCTTGTACGGGTTGACACCGACGGCTTTCTTGGCACCGCCGCCGAGGAGGCCGCCGCCGATTCCGCTGATCAGGTCGTGGCCGGCCGCGATCGGCTTCGCTGCCGCGTCCAGGACGCTCTTGGGCAGGCCTGCCATGTCTGCGTACTTGTCGCTGAGCGCGTGTCGGACCATCGCTACGAACGCGTCGTGGACGCCCGGCGGGTAGAACTTCTTGTAGAAGTCGATGGCCTGCTTGGTCATGAAGACGCCGTCGTCGGTCTTCTTCCACTCGTTGTCGCGTTCCTGGTTCCACAGGGCCTCGACCTGGTCGGCGTCCTTGGGCATGAGCCACTTCTCGGGTGTGCCCAGGTAGTGGTTGACGTAGTGCCAGGCACACATGAAGCCCTTGGCGTCGTCCTTGGCGACGTCGATGCCCAGACGGGCCATGGCCTGGACGATCTGAGTGGAGAAGACGAACGCGGCGCCCGTGACGTACTTCTGCGAGACGGGCTCGCCCCACTTGGCGTAGTCCCACTCGCCGCTCTTCTTGTGGAGCTGGCGGACAGAGGCGTGGACGAGGCGGACCTTGGTGACGTTCGCGGCGAGTGTGCCGTCGCGCATGGCGTTCTTGTTGCCCATGTCGAGGAAGAGGCGGGAGGACTGGGACAGGCGGCGGCCGGGTCCTTCGACACCGCCGAGGCGGCCGGTGGAGCGGAGGGTGAAGGCTCCGGTCGGGGAGAGGTAGGTGCCGATGAGGCCGACCGTGCCCTGGAGCATGGTGGCTTCGCCGTGGTGGTGGGCGAAGAAGCTCTCCGCGGCCTTGACGTCGGCTTCGGACCAGTCCGGCGGCGCGGCTGCGGCTTCCTTGAGGAACTCCCCCAGGCGCGGGGGAAGTTCGGAGAGGTCTTGGCCGGGCTTGAGGGTTCCGATGGTGCGGAACAGGGCGTTGACCCCGTCGATCTCCTTGTTGTCGATCAGGTCGGAGACCAGTTGGTCGGCCTTGGGGTCGCCGGCCTTGTTCGCGGCTTCCAGTTCGGCGGCGATCGTGGCTGTCGTCAGTCCCATACTGGGACTCCCTTCACGGGGTTGGGCAGGAGTTCGCAGCCACGGGTGCACCGCGTTGGCCGGCACCGGGCGGCGGTCCGGCTGCGAAGCCGGGCAGCCACGATCGTTGCGGTCGGCGCAGGGGCGCCGGAGCCCTGCCGGCCTGCGGGATCGTTTACCCCTCACCCGAACGGACCGAACTCGTGTGGATGCCTGACCTGCGGAAACGATCGTCCCGGCAGCAGGGGTTGCCCCGACGGGTGCTCGTCGGCGACGAAGAGACGGTCACCGGAGCGGCAGGTGGGCCGACGGCTGGTCTCCTGGCCTCTGGAGCGCCGCCGACGGCCCCATCGCGGCCATGTCGGGGCCACGTCGGGGCCATGTCGGGGCCACGTCGGCGCAGATCGTCCGCCCTGCAGGGGGTCGCCGTTCGTGGTGCCGGCCCCGGGAGGCCGGCACCACGGCTCAGACGGCGTCGTTCAGGATGTCCTGGCTGGCTTTCTCCGCCAGGAGCAGGACGGGAGCCATCATGAACAGGCCCGGGATACGGGGGAAGGCCGAGGCGTCGACGACGCGGAGGTTCGCC
The DNA here is from genome assembly GCF_026340255.1 of Streptomyces sp. NBC_01408. Classification (GTDB taxonomy): domain Bacteria; phylum Actinomycetota; class Actinomycetes; order Streptomycetales; family Streptomycetaceae; genus Streptomyces. Next base: position 8,258 of record NZ_JAPEPJ010000005.1, read on the forward strand.
GTGCCGTGCACGCGCAGGCGGCTGTCGAGGACCGAGCCGGTGCGGCCGGCCGGACCGATGGCCGTGGTGCACGACGCGTGGTGCCCCCACGCCTCACGCCGGATCCAGGCGGCGAGCTGGGCGTCAGTCTGGACGCGAGGGCCGGGGACTGCCTCGACCAGCGGATCGGCGAGGCCGACCTTGCGGTTGATGCTGCGGATCGTGCGGATCGCCTCGATCATCGCCGCGACATCCCCGTCGCCCGCACGGCCGTCGTCCATGGAACGGAAGTTGATCTCCGGCTGGACCGTCGAGTCGGCCGAGGCCAGGCGTACCGTGCCGGATCGGTCGGCCGCGTAGCCCTTGAGGACCAGCCAGCTGAGGTGCCGCTTGTCCTTGACCGCCTTGGTGTCGAAGTCCGGTACGTACCCGGCGAAATTGCCGGGCGCGGCGAACACGAACAGCTCCGGATGGGCCGAGCCGCGCGAGTACCGCCGTTTGATCCCGGTGGCGATCCCGTTGGAGGCGTACGGGGCCGCGGCCCGCCTCAGCGGGTCGCGCCACTCCGTCAGGCAGGGGTCGTCCTGGTCACGGAACTCGCACGAGGCGATGGCCGCCAGGTCGTGACCGAGCTCGGAGACCACGGAGACCTCGTACCGGTCCTGCAGGTTGCTGCCGACACCGGGCAGGTCGAGCAGGGGGGTGATGCCACGCGCGGCAAGGTGGTCGCGGGGGCCGATCCCCGACAGCATCAGCAACTGGGGGGTGTTGAAGGCTCCGCCCGCTACCACCACTTCCCGGGTGACACGGACGGTGCGGCGCAGGGACGCGCGCTCGGCGTCGCCGATCGGACGGGCGTCCGCGAAGGCGCCGTAGAGGTGCCGGCCGAGCAGCAGTTCCACCGCGGTGGCCCGCAGCGCTCCGCCCGCTTCCTCGAACACGATCCGTTCGGCAAGGGCGTCCGTGACCAGGGTGAGACGTTCGGGGTGACGGGTCTGGACATCGAGGAGCCGCTCCCTGATGGCGTGCCGGCGCCCGGCGAGGGCGGTCATCGGGGTCGCGAACACACCCTGAGCACTGCGGTCGACGTTCGCCTTGGAGTTCACATCGAGGTCGAGGGGGGAGGCCACCGGCCCCGGGGGCAGCGGCTCGGTGTTCGCTCCGAGCGCCAGGGCGTCGAGGAACGGGTCGCGCAGGGCGAGCAGCGGGCTCGAGCGCTCTACGGGCTGCCAGGACAGCACCTTCTTCCAGTGCACGTCCCACATCGTCTGCGGGTCCCAGCCCTGATCCCCGGTCAGGTCCCGGATGTACGCCCAGTCCGAGTGCTCGGGATACATGAGGATCATGGCGTTGTGGGCGGTGCAGCCGCCGAGGGTCGCGGCGCGGGGGTAGAGGATGCCTTTGCCCGGGACCCACTGGCTGCCGTGGGCGGCGTCGTCGGTGTAGTGGCGCACCCACATGTCCCAGCTGACCTCGGAATCGCGGGCGGCCTTGAGGTTGAGGGACGGGACCTCGTAGTACGTCTGGTTGCCCTGGGCCGGGCCGGCCTCCAGGACCAGGACCGAGTGCCCGGCTTCGGCCAGGTTCGCGGCGACGCTGCCGCCTCCCGGTCCTGATCCGATGACGAGGTACTCGACCTCGGCGGGCAGGTCCGCGCCCGGGCGACGGGTCTGGGCGCGGCCCGCCGCAGTGGCCGGCAGGCCGGCGGTGCCGGCCAGTACCGCGCCCACGACGGTGCCGAGGACCGCACGGCGTCCGGGGCCGGAGGAGGACGCGGGGATGCTGGGTGGGGGTGTCATGCCACACCCCTAGCGATCGTTCACTCAACGTGACGAGGGGCAGCGGTCAGATTAGGGCCGGGCGGCAGACAATGTTCACCCATCCGAGGGCGGCCCCCTGCGAGTTCGAACTCCCGGCAATCCTCGCTCAGAATATGCCGCTTGACGTGCCAAAACGTTCCCGCACGCGTTCGATTCGGTGTTGGGGTGAAGTACGGGTGAGCGTTACTCTGACCGGCGGGAGGATGTAGGGCGTGTGATCGGCTACGTACTGTGACATTCCCTCATGGACTCGAAAGAGCAGCAGATGAGTGGTCACGACGGGCTACCGGATGGGCGTCGGCGCTTGCGGCGGCTTCCGCCTAGGAACGAGCCTAACAACCCTGACCTCGCCGCCCAGCGAATGCGCCGCAGCCAAGGAATCCATTGATCGCCCTCACTGCTCTGACCCGACTCTGCCCGCCGCCGGCCGCACCGCAGCTCCCCATCGACTGGGACTCCGTGGAAGCGGAACTCGGCATGCGCCTCCCCGGGGACTTCAGACAACTCGCGGCCACATACGGTCCAGGACTCTACGGCGACTACATCAACATCTACCACCCACTAGCGAATACCCCCTGGGTCAGCCTCACCGGCCCCATGCCCGCACGAATCCGAGGACAACTCCAGCTCGACTACGACCAGGGCACCCACCCCGTCCCCTACGACCCGCAGCACTTGTTCGCCATGGGTGTCACCAGCAACGGCGAGTACCTGTTCTGGATCACCGACCCCCAAGACACCCCCGACAGTTGGCGCATCGCAGTCAACGAAGCCCGCGGCCCACGCTGGCACACCTACAACGGCACCCTCACCTCATTCCTCGCATCGGTCCTGAACGGAGAAACAGCCGTCCCGCAGTTCCCCCAGGACCTCCCCACCCCTCCCATCGCCTTCACCCCCTCCACAGCGCCCGCGATCGACTACCCCGAGCCTCCGGCCAGACCCGCCGTCAGCACCGACAGCATCCGGGCATGGGCACGGGCGAACGGCTACCAGGTGCCCGAACGCGGCAGGATTCCCGCTGACGTCCGGAACGCGTGGGAGCAAGCCAACCCGGCCTGACCAGGTCACTTACCGGCATGGCTGTACACACACTGACCGAGCGGACGGATCTTCGTACCCACGCCGCTGCCGAAGGCTTGCTACACGAGTTCGGGCCCAGGCATCTGCTCGGCGAAGGTCACCTTCGGGAAGGACGGGTTCTGCAGTACAGACGGCGCGCGGACAACTCGATCCGGACCGGTTGGTCGCCGAGCGCCCCATCGACGAGTGCCGGACATAGCGGCTGTGGATCCAATCGCTCAGGACACCGCACCACCCGCTGCAGCCCGCTGGAACACGGGCACGGGTACGGGCCTCGATCCCGACGACAGGACGGGAGGTATCGGCCGACAACACCATTATCCCGGCCAAGTGCGGTAAAAATTTTGGCAGTTCAACAGAACACGCTCCAAGGCTATCCACCCGGTAGCGCTGCGACCGCCCGCATCGACATGGTCTCCGGCTACGAAATTCTCGCCAGAGCCACGTCCATGTGTACGCCGACACACCCACCGACGTGCAGTGGGTGCTGGGCCATGCACATCTGACGACCGCCCAGAGACCCGCCGCAGATGTCGAGCGCCACGGAAGCGCCGCTTCCCCCCTCACCCGGCCAGCCCCCACCCCGGCGCCCTCCCCGTCCACCCCGAGGGCGGGCTCCGTCAGCAGCCGACCGCCGGGCCGTGTCCGCCCACCACTCCCGGGATGCGCCGGAATTGCCCGGGGGGACTCTGATGGTCGGGGTTGCATCAAATGCCCTCGCCAAGCCGCGGCGCCATAGCCAGGCGCAAGACCGCGAGGTTTGAGATGAAGCCTGGATATGTCGTGGGGGCTGCAGTTCCGCTGACCCGCGTTCCCCGGCTCGGGCCGGGCAGGCCCCGCAAGAAGCCTGACAGCGTCGCGGCGGACAAGGCCTACAGCAACGGGCCCTGCCGCGAGTACCTACGCCGAGGGGGCAGCCGGCACACGATCTCGGAGAAGAGCGGCAGCCGGGCCGCCCGCCTGCGCAGAGGCTTACGCGGCGGATGGCCACCCGGCGTCGATGAAGCACGGTACAAGAAGCGCAACACCGTCGAACGAGCGATCAACCGCTTGAAGCAGCAGCACCGGGCAGTCGCCACTCGCTACGACAGGCGGCTACGTCTTCCTCGGCACCGCCACCGCGGCAGCCCTCGTGATCTGGCTCCGTAGCTGAGTACCGGCCTCACAAGGCAATCGGCCGGTACGCCAAGGCCTGGTCGACCACTTCCTCGGCAGACAACTCCCGCTCCGGCGGCCAGAAGACCAGGCCGCTGACGTGACCGGAGGGCAGGCCAGAGCTCTGTCGAGCCTGCCCAGCCAGTCGTTCACCTCGTCCTCAGAGGAGTAGTCCCGCCTCCATGATCCGCTGCACGAGCGCGACCGCTTCCGCGCGTTCTCCATCTCCAGGCCGTCTCCCCGTCGGATCCCGCACGGGAGGACGAGGTCCCCGTCGGCAACCGGTGAAGCTCCCCCGGGACGAGGAGCCGGAGGGCCTGGGCGGTGGGGCGGAGGGGGCCGTGGCCGCCCCGGGTTGCGGCCTTCACCCGAGGTGCCATCGTAGAAGTAAAGGCATTGCTCGGTGACCGATTGCCGAGGGTTGAACCATGGAAGACGAGCAAGCGCACGTCGCATTCAGCGATGACCAGTTCGACCTGGACATCCGCGTCAAGATGACGACGAAGGAAGTCGACAGGTTCGTCATCGCGGACAGCCACAGCTGTGCCAGTACCTGCGGCGACGAATGCACGAACAGCTGTGCCAGTACGTGTGCGAGCAATTGCCCCGTGCTCGACACCCCCAACGAGACCGAAACCTGTGGGACCTGCGGCTCCTGCACCTCGGAGTGCGACCGCAGTCTCTACGAGGATCACTACGTCCTGGAAGTCAGCCAGGTCCGGGCCGACGGAGTCACCCGCAAGGTCGCCGGTGAGCATGTCATCCGCCGCGTCGTCGAGCACGCCCCACGGGAAGGCTGATGGCCCCGCCCGCCTGGCAGCCGGCCATCGGCGATCCGCAGACCGTCGCCTCGGTGCGCGCCGTCTCCGTGGACGTGCTCTCGCGGCTGCGTGACCCCGACATCGTCGAGGGAGCGGCCCGGACGGCGGTGCTCCAGGGACGTCCGCGGTGGACGGCCCACAGCACCGCCCAAGGCACTTGCGGCCTCGCCCTCGCCTTCGGACATCTCGACCGGTGCCTGCCCGGCGAGGGCTGGGACCTCGTGGCCCACCATCACCTCAGCCGCGCCGTCGACGGCACCGCGTCGAACCCCGTGGGCACCCTGGGACTCTTCGCCGGCCTCACCGGAGTGGCTTTCACCACCTCGTACCTGGCTCACGGCGGACAGCGGTACCGCACGCTGCTCGGCGGCATCGACGACAGCCTGTACACCCGGATTCCCCGGCGACTTCCCGCTGTCACCAGGGAAGGCCTCGCCGTCGGGACGTTCGACCTCGTGTCGGGGTGGACCGGCGTGGCCGCGTACCTCCACTCCCGGCCGACCGGCCCAGCCCGGGACCGCGCTCTCAACACCGTGCTCGCCTGGCTCGTGGACCTGTCCCGTGCCGTCGACGGGGTCCCCGCCTGGCACACCCCCCATGCCCTCATCACTGACGAGAGCATGCGCGATCGGTACCGGACCGCGGTCGCCAACTGCGGTCTCGCCCACGGCATCACCGGCCCCCTCGCCATGCTCGCCCTCGCCCACGCCGACGGCCCGATCGGCGCGGGGCACACCGAGGCGATCCGCCGCACGGCGTCCTGGCTCGCCTCCCACCAGGTCGACGACGCCCGAGGAGGGGCATACCCGTCGGTCGTCCCGCTCGGTGAGGACTCCGCCGCACCGTCGGCAGCCCGCGACGCCTGGTGCTACGGCAGCCCCGGTGTCGCGCGCGCCCTCTGGCTCGCCGGCACCGCCCTCGGCGACCCCGGCCTGAACCGTACGGCCGTCGCGGCCATGCGGGCCGTACTGCGGCGACCCGTCGCCCAGCGGCGCATCGACTCGCCCGGGTTCTGCCACGGCATCGCCGGGCTTCTGCAGGTCACCCTGCGATTCGCCGTCGACACCGGAGACGAGGAGATCAGCGACGGCGCGCGCCGCCTGGTCGACCAGCTGCTCGGCGAATACCAGCCGCAGGCGCCCTTCGGCTATCGCAGTGTCGAGCCCGGCGGTACCCGCGAGGACCGGTCCGGCCTCCTCGAAGGCGCCGCAGGGGTCGCCCTCACCCTTCTTGCCGCCGTCACCCTCGAACCGCCCGCCTGGGACCGGTTCTTCCTGCTGTCATGAGCGCCGACGCCTCCCGCGGTCCCGGCACCCGGCGACGAGCCGCGCCCCGGGGATCGGGGCTCTACCGCTGTCTCGACCACTTCGTGATCCGCACCCCGATCCTCCCCGTCACGGACTACCCCGCGGCCGAGGACCTCAGGCGCGCGCCCGCAACCGCTCGGGTCCGGGACAACGAGCACGCGCGGCGTGCCGTCGTCGTGTCCTCGCTGCCCCTCGCCGCCTCACTGCTGGGGCCGCCACGCACCGAACGCGACCGGCGGCGCCTCGAGTCGAGCATCCTGCGCTACCTCATTCGCCTCAGCACCCGGCCCACTCCCTTCGGGCTGAACGCCGGCGTGGCCCTGGGGCGGTGGGGCCCGGTCACCGACGTCCGCCTGGCCGACGAGCCTCCCGGCGTCCACGCCCGTGTCGACATGCACGCCCTCGTGCACTTCGTCACCGCCCTCGAATCGCGAACCGAGATCCGGGAGGCGACCACGGTCATCGCCAATCCGGCCGTGCTGCACCGCGCCGGCCGGATCACGTTGTGCGGTGTCGAAGCGATCCTCGGGGCGAACGGCGGCGAGAACGTCACCCTCCGCGCCACCGGCGCCGTCACTCGCGCCCTCGCCCTCGCCCGCACACCCATGGCCTACGCCGACCTCGCCGCCGACCTCCTGGAAGCCGTCCCCGGGGCCACTCCCGACAAGGTCCACGATCTGCTGTACCGGCTGTGGCGGCACGCATTCCTCCTGACGGACCTCCGCCCACCGCTGACCCACCTCGACCCCGCGGGACATGTCCTCGACCACCTCAGCCGGATACCGGCAGCCGTCACCGCCGCTGAGGACCTCGGCGAACTGCTGGCCGCGATCCAGGACTGGGAGAGGCAGCCGGCCGGCACCGGCGCCGCCGCTTTCCCGGCGCTCGCCGAGCAGGCCCGCCGCGTCACGGGCTTCGAAACGGCCACGCCGCTCCAGGTCGACACGGTTCTGCCCCTGGCGGCCTGCGAGGTGTCCCGCAAAGTGGCCGACGAAGCGGTCCGAGCGGCCGAACTGCTGCTGCGGCTCACCCCGTTCCCCTTCGGCTTGCCGCAGATCAGCGCGTACAGGGGCGCGTTCGAGGTCCGCTACGGCACCGATCGCGACGTGTCCGTCCTCGAACTCCTCGATCCCGTCACAGGACTCGGCTCACCATCCCTCCTCCCTCCGGTCATTCCCGCCAAAGCCGCCCGGGCCGATACCTTGCTCCGCCTCGCCACCAGTGCTCTCCACGACCACCTCACCAGCATCGACCTCGACCAGGACACCATCGACCGACTCGCCCTCTGGGAAGCGGCCCCCGAGCGGCTCCCCGCGTCGCTCGACCTCTACGCCATGGTCTCTGCCCCGTCGCCCGCCGCCATCGACGCCGGCGACTTCCACCTGGTCGTGGGCCCCAACGTCGGTGCCGGAGCAGCCGGACGCAACCTCGGCCGCTTCGCAGGCATGCTCACCGGTGCCGTTCCCGCCCTCGGCGACATCGCCGACGCCGAACAAGCCGTTGAAGCCGGCCGCGTTCTGGCCGAACTGGTGTACCTCCCCGAGAAGACCCGCTCGGCAAACGTCGTCGTCCGGCCCGCGATCCGCGACCACGAGGTCGGCATTCGCACCAGCGCGGAGGACGGACCTGCCCGCTACATCCCTCTCGACCAGCTCGCGGTCCGCGTCACGAACGGCAGGTTCGCCCTGATCTGGGACGACGGCACGGGAGAGCTCCGAGAGGTCAGCGTCTGCTCAGGACACATGCTCAACAACAGCCGGGCCCCCGCCGTCTGCCGTTTCCTCGCCGATGTGAGCCGCGACGGCACCGCCCAGATCGTCGGCTTCGACTGGGGCCCGGCCCGCGACTTCCCCTACCTGCCCCGCGTCACCTCCGGCCCGGTCATCCTGCGTCTGGCCCAGTGGCGCATCGACCATGCCGCGGCGCACGAGATGGCCGGGCAGCCGGACCGGTTCCCGGCCCGGTTCGACGCCTGGCGCCTCCAATGGCGGGTGCCCCGCTACACGTACCTCACGAGCAGCGACACGGCCGCGGACCACCGGCTCCTCATCGACGCCACCGCGCATTCCCACACCAACGAGATACGGCGAGCCCTGAACCGTCTGCGGCCCGGCGGCAGCGTGGTCCTCCAGGAGGCCGTTCCCGGCCTCGACGACGCCTGGGTCAGTGGGCCGAACGGCCGCCACACCGTCGAACTCGTGGTGTCCATGACCCGCAACGCCCCTGTTCCGCGCTCCGTTCCACCCGGCAAAGCCGGCGCCCGGGTGGCGAGGGCAGACCGGCTGCGCCCCCCGGGCAGCGACTGGACCTTCGTCAAGCTCTACGGCGACCGGCAGGAGGAGGAATCCCTGCTCGTCGGCGGCATCCGCGAGCTCATCCGCTCGCTGGACCGCCATTCCGACCGAGGCGTCTTCCTGCGCTACGCGGACCCCGAACCCCACCTGCGGCTACGCCTGCGCGGCAACCCCTCCGTGCTCGTCCCCGCACTCAGCGACTGGGCCGGCACCCTCCTCGCCGACGGCCACCTCTCGCGGTTCACCTTCGACGTCTACGATCGTGAGATCGAACGCTACGGCGGCCTCATCGGGATGGACGTCACCGAACAGCTGTACTCCGCCGACAGTTCCGCCGTTCTCGACCTGCTCTCCCTCGACCACGCCGGGAAGTCTCAGCTCGACAGGACGGGCCTGGCCCTGCTGACCATTGACGACCTGTTGACCGCGCTCGGCCTGAGCGAAGCCGAGAGGCTCCGCTTCTACCACCGGGAGACTCCCCAGCGACGGCTCGCGGGCGCCGAGTACCGCACCCGCAAGGCGGAATTCTGTGACCTGCTGCGCAAACCACCTCCTCGTCCCATTGGCGACGTCCTCACCCGGCGTCGTCCTCACCTGGCAGACGTCGCCGACCGGCTCACCGATCTGAAACGCCGCCGGCAACTCGGCAAGACGCTGCCCGAGCTGTGCCACAGCTACGTACACCTGCACTGCAACCGCCTCCTGGGCACGGACCGTGCTGCCGAGAACACGGCGTTGGAACTGCTCTACCGCACCCGCCACAGCCTGGCATCAGGAGCCTGAACCCCGATTCGGGGCGGCCCGGTGGTGAGGGGGCAGAGAGGCTGCTGTGCAGCGCGGGGCCGAAGGGGTGCCGTCCTGGCTCCGACTCAGGTCACTGGATTCCAGTGGCCGTGGTCACCATGCGTTGATGACCGGTGCGTCGGGTTCGTGCTGCCGCCAGGCCTCGTTGAGGCGCGCGAGCCGGTTCGCGGCGGCGATGCCGCGCAGGGACGCGACCTTGCCGTCGCTGACTTCGAACGCCACGGCGCCCACGACCCGGTCGTCGACCACGGCGAGGACGGCCGGGGAGCCGTTGACCAGCGCGATGCACATCGCGGGTGAGCCGCCGGCCAGCCGCCGCTTCGCCGGCGTGGGCTTGAAGCCGGCCCGCACGTAGGAGGCGACCCGCTCGCGCGTCCTGTACCGCAACAGCCGCTTGCCCAGTCCGGCGCCGTCCGAGAACGCCGTCACGTCCTCGGTGAGCAGCGCCACCAGCCGTTCGGTGCGCCCCGACGTGGCGGCGGCGAGGAACTCCTCGACGACCCGGCGCGCGGACGCGGGGTCGGCCTCGCCGCCGCGGCGGCGCTCGGCGGCGACCCGGATCCGGGCCCGGTGGACACGCTGCTGGCTCGCGGACTCGGTGATGTCGAGGATCCCGGCGATCTCGGCGTGGCTGTACGAGAAGGCCTCGCGCAAGACATAGACGGCCCGTTCGACCGGGGAGAGACGCTCCAAGAGGGTCAGTACGGCCAAGGACACCGATTCGCGCTGCTCGAAGGTGTCGGCAGGGCCGAGCATCGGGTCGCCCTCGAGGAGCGGCTCGGGCAGCCAGGCACCGGCCGCTCGCTCGTGGCGCGCCTGCGCCGAGCGGAGCCGGTCGAGGCAGAGGTTGGTGACGACCTTGGTCAGCCACGCTTCCGGCACCTCGACCCGCTCGCGGTCCGCGGCCTGCCAGCGCAGGAACGTGTCCTGCACGGCGTCCTCGGCGTCGGCGGCCGAGCCGAGCAGACGGTACGCGAGCGAGGCCAGCCGGCCCCGGCTGGCCTCGAACCGGTCGATGGCTTCGCTGTCCATGCGCAGCAGCCTATGCGGCGACCCTCACACCGGCCCGGTCGGGCACGGTGGCCAGGCGGCGCTTGCGCTTCGGCATGCCGAAGGTCGGGTGGGCGATGCCCCACCCGGCCCCGTTGAGTACGCCCGACTTGAGCCGCGCGGCGGTCCGGCCGCCCAGGTACCAGGACTTCGACCGGGCCTCCCCGTCCACCATCTGGAAGATCGCGTCCCGCCGCCCGAGGCTGATGTGGTTACCGTGGTATTTCAGCCCGGTGGTCGGGACATCACTGCCCGTCAGGCGCGCGATGATCGCGGCGGTCGCCTGCATGTTGGTGAACCCGGCCGAGGCGCAGGACATCGGCAGCGCCCGGCCGTTCTCGCCGATCGCGTAGGCGCAGTCTCCGGCGGCGTAGACGTCCGGGTGCGAGACCGAGCGCATGGTGCGGTCGACGACGATCTGGCCGGTCTCGGCGACCTCCAGGCCGCTGGCGGCCGCGATGGGGTGCACGGCGAACCCGGCCGACCACACGGTCACGTCGGCGTGGATGGACGTACCGTCGGCAGCGATCGCCCGTGTCGCCTCGACGGCTTCGATGCCGGTGTGCTCGTGGACGGTGACGCCGAGCCGGTCGAAGGCATGGCGCAGGTGCCGGCGGGCCTTCGGGGAGAGCCAGGCGCCCAGCTCGCCGCGTGCGGCGAGCGCGACCGAGAGGTCGGGCCGGGACTCGGCGAACTCGGTGGCGGTCTCGATGCCGGTCAGCCCCTCACCGACGACCAGCACGGTGCCGCCCTCGCCCAGGCCGGCCAGGCGCTCGCGCAGACGCAGCGCCGAGGACCGGCCGGTCACGTCGAAGGCGTACTCGGCCACGCCGGGGACGCCATGGTGGGCTACGGAGCTGCCGAGCGCGTAGAGGAGCGTGTCGTACGCGAGCTCACCGTCGCCGTCCTCGCCGGTCACGGCGACGGTCCTGCGCTCGGGGTCGACGCCGGTGACGCGAGCCAGGCACAGCCGCACCCCGGTGCCCGCGAATACGTCGGCGAGCCTGCGGAACGCGAGTTCCTGGCCGACCGCGAGCTGGTGGAGCCGCATCCGCTCGACGAAGTCGGGCACGGCGTTGACGACGGTGATCTCGGTGTCGGCCGGGGAGAGCCGACGGGCCAGGTTTCCGGCGGCGAAGGCCCCGGCGTATCCGGCGCCGAGTACGACGATGCGGTGCTTCATGGCGTTGCTCCTGTCTCGTTCGCGTGCCCCTTGAACGGGACGGCGCCCCGATTGCTGACAGGAGCCGGGTGTGACGCGGGTCACCGAACTCAGACGAGCTCCTTCTCGCCGATTGGCGACCCGAACCGGGTCGCGAGAGCGTTGGTCTAGCCCCGGGCCGGTGCGCGGGGGCGGGTTCGGGGGAAAGCCCGTCGCGGGGGCGGGATCCGGCGGGGGTGCCGTCTGCCTCAGGGAGGAGTGCCATGTCGGGTACGGAGGACGGGTACGGCACCGAGTCCGGCTGGGGCGCGCAGCGCCCTTACGGTTCGGGGGCCGAGGGGTGGGACGGCACGGAGAGTTCGGCGGGTACCGAGACCGTGACCGGCACGGAGTCGACGACCGGGACCGAGTCAGTCACGGGGACGGAGCCCTCGTACGGGTCGGGCCCGGACGGGTCGTTTCGGGTTGCCGGCGACTCCCCCACGTCGACCTCGGCGTCCTCCCCTGCCTGGGCCGCGGTGCGGTGCAGGCCGGTGGGGATCCGCGCGTCGAAGTACGCCTCGCGCTCCCGGGCGACCGCGTCGAGAGCGTAGGCGAGGTCGCGGAAGCCGGGCGAGGTCGCCTCGGCGATCCGGGCCCGGGATGCCTCCAGGGCCATTTCGACCTCCGTGCCGATCTGTTTGGCGCGGTCTTTGGTGATCAGCACTTCGTCCTTCAGCGGCACCTTGATGTCGTCCAGGGTGTTGACGAGCGAAGCGGCGGCCTGGGCCGCAGCGCCTATGCCAAAGGTGACGGTGCCGTCGGACACGCTCCCCCTGAAGTCGCGTGCCGAGTGGTGCCTGTCCAGTTCTCTCTCCTTGGCAAGGGGCCAAACCTCCGGGCTCCGGGCGTCGTTGACTGCGCACTGCGACGGCTCGGATGGCACCCGGGGCCGGAACGGCAGCGGGGATGAACGGATCCCCGGCTCCCCCGGCGTCGGCGTAGTCGCCGAGCGCGATCCCGCCGCCCGCCGCCGTCGGTGGATGTCGTCGTCAGGCCGGTCGAGGCCGCTGTAGTCCCTGGAGGAGCAGTTCGATCAAACGGCGGGGGTCGTACAGGGGGTCGCTGTCGCGTCCGATGCAGAGGTTGCCGATGCCGCGCATCAGCTCGTAGGGCTGCGTGCCGGGCCTGATGTCGCCGGCGTCGACCGCTGCGTCGAGGAGTTGGGCGCAGACGGGCAGCAGGCGGTCGAGGAAGTAGGTGTGCAGCGGGGCGAAGCGGTCGCTGTCGGACTGCAGGGCGTCGGCGAGTCCGTGCTTGGTGACCAGGAAGTCGACGAAGAGGTCGATCCACTGGCGCAGTGCGTCGACCGGGGAGCCGGCACTGGCCAGCAGCTTCGGGCCGGCTTCCGCGCATGCCTCGATCTGGTGGCGGTAGACGGCGGTGACGAGATCCGCCCGGGTGGGGAAGTGCCGGTAGATCGTGGCCATCCCGACGCCCGCCCGGGCAGCGATCTGTCGGATCGGCGCGTCGACGCCGGAGGTGACGAACACCTCGGCGGCGGCGGTGAGCACCGTCTGCCGGTTGCGCTGGGCGTCGGCCCGCTTGCTTCGGGCCGGCGGCTCCCCTGCGGGGCTCTCGGTGGGCATCACGTTCACGTTCTCCTTCGACACCGCTTGACAAAACGGAGCGACGCTCCGGATATTAAGCGGAGCAGCGTTCCGTTTCAGCTTAGCCGAAGCGGCCGCTCCTGACCGCCTTGTCCGTCGCCGGTCGCACGAGACCGGCTGACGGCAGGTGCCACCGAAAGGGAGTCCACATCGTGAGCACATCCACCGCCACCACCGCCGACGCCTTGGGCGCGCCCGTCCCGGTCCTGTCCTTCAGTCCGGTGGTGCTGTCCGTACCGGGACGTCCCGTGGGCCTACAGGTACGTGTCTCCGCGCCCGCGACCGGAACGAGCCTTCCCGTCCTCCTCCTCTCCCACGGCCACGGCCCCTCGAACAACCTCTCCTCGCTCAACGGCTACGCGCCGCTCGCCAACCTCTGGGCGGCGCACGGGTTCGTCGTCGTCCAGCCCACCCACCTCACCTCAAGGACACTGACCGACCTGGTCGCCGACGCCCCCGGCGCACCCGACTTCTGGCGCTCCCGCGCCGAGGACATGACCCACGTCCTCGACCGGCTCGAGGTGATCGAGAACGCCGTGCCGCAGCTCGCCGGGCGGATCGACCACACGAGGGTCGCCCTCGTCGGACACTCACTCGGCGGCTTCACCGCCGCCCTCCTGCTGGGCGCCGGGATCACCGACCCCGACACCGGGAGGGTGGTGCACCTGGTCGAGCCCCGGATCAAGGCGGGCGTGCTGCTCGCCGCGCCCGGCAGGGGCGGCGACGTCTTCAACGGGCCCATGGCCGAGCAATGGCCGATCATCGGGGCCGTCGACTTCTCCACCATGACCACACCCGCGCTGGTCGTCGCCGGCGACAAGGACGACCCCCGGCACTTCACGGACATGGGGCCGGACTGGCACGCCGACCCCTACACCCTCGCCCCCGGTCCCAAGACCCTGCTCACCCTGTTCGACGCGGAGCACGGACTCGGCGGGATCGCCGGATACGACGCCGCCGAGACCACGGACGAAAGCCCCGAGCGGGTCGCCGCCCTCGCACGGCTCACTGCGGCCTACCTCCGCACCCGGCTCCACCCCGGCGACAACGCCTGGCAGACCGCGCACGAGGCGCTGACGACCGGCCCCGATCCGGTCGGACGAGTCGAAGCCAAGTAAGCCGTCCAAGCTGCGGCTCTACCCGGACGGCACCTGATCGCCGCGTAGTACCGCCCGGTTGCCGAAGGGCGCCCCCGGAACCGGGCTCGTGGCGGCACCCCGTGCCAGGTCCGCGTGGCCGCGGGCGCGTCCAGTGGCCTGTGCCGCAACGGCACGGGGCCGCCCGCCCGGCGCTGAGGCATCCGGACGGGCGGCTGGATCACCGGTTGGATCGGCGGTGATGACGCTGCGTCACTCCGGAAGCCGCTTGATGATCCACTGACACAGCTCCTGGGTGATCGCGGTGTGCTGGGTGGTGGCCGAGGAGCAGAGGAACTCGTCCAGCTCACTTTCGTTCGGGTCGAGCGTGGCGACCTTCGCGTACAGGTCCTCCTGCTTGTCGATGTCGCGGATCGCCACCGCACTGATGGTGGGCACGAAGCAGATGGCCTCGTGCCGCAGGTCGACCTTGCCGCCCTTCGCCACCAGCTCGTCCGCCACGATCTTGTAGGAGGCGAGGGTGCCGCCCGGTGCACCGTCCAGCTCGGGGAAGCCGCTGGTGGTGACTGTCTTCGCGGCGGGCGGGAGCAGCCGCTTCAGCTCGGCGACCGTGACGTTCTTGCCGGCGGCCTGGGTGTAGAAGGTCGTGCCGGGGAAGCCGATCAGGCCGGTGCTCTTCAGGGCCATGTCGCCGGGCGGGATGCTGAGGCCCATGCCGTCGCCGGTGCCGTTGGCCACCGCGATCGTCCGCGGGATCCGCGGCCAGCCGCCCATGCGGTCCAGCTCGTCCAGCAGCTCGGTGCGCAGCGGGTCGATCTCGTCCTTGCCGGTCTCGCTGTTGTAGTGGCGCCAGAGCATCTGCCGGGCTGCCGGGCTGTTCATCTGCCGCGCGAAGTCGTTGGCCAGCGGGATGAAGTGTGCGAACGCCTGCAGGCCGATCGGGATCACGGCGCCGCGGTGCGGGGTGTCGTAGGAGAAGTACAGCTCGGTCTGGTGGTCCGCCCGCTCCGTCTCCATCTTGGCCAGCGCGTAGCGGGTGACCAGGCCGCCCATGCTGAAGCCGCCGACGGTCAGCCGGTCGTCACCGACGCGCTCCCCAATGGTCCGCTGAATCGCCGCGATGACGGTGTCTGCGTTCTTCTGGATAGGCGCGGTGCGCTCGTCGAACCCGACCAGGATCACGGTGCGCCCCTGCTTGCGCAGGGCGGTCAGGAACTTGTACTCCCCGCCGTCCAGGCCCTGGGCGAGCCACTGCAGATCGCTCCGGCCGAGGCTGAAGCCGTCCGCCATGACCACCGGCTTGGCGACGTGGTCGGTGCCCTCGCCGTAGTAGACCCAGGCGAAGCCGTTCGGCAGCTCCCACTCCGCGTCGCGCTGATGCACTGGGACCGTAATGGGCGGCTTCGAACTCAGCGGCGCCGCCGCGATCAGCTTGCCGCTGATCTGCTCCGCCTTGGCGTCCTTGCCGTCCTGGGTTCCGGGCATGGGCATCTCCTTCTGGCTGCGCGCACGGCTCGGCAGTCCGGCGACGCCGGACGCGCGGGGGTGCGGGGTGAGATGCGATGACCACTCATCGCGCACGTAGCGTAACGGATCGGTTACGCACAGGCATAGCGTGTGCGCGTGGCGGGGCGGCCGGCCTGAAGGTTCTCCCACAGGTCGGAGAACCGGCCCCTGCTCAAATCAATGACCGGCGAAGCAAATCACCCAGAGAAGCAGCACCATGCCGACGATGCTGGCGAGGCAGGAGCACGCAAAGACCTTCGCCACGCGGTTCCCCTCCGGCGGAGGCGGAGGCGGCCGGTAGACGTCTCCCGGCGGTGGCGGCGGAACCTCGGCGGACATGAAACCCATCAGCACTGCCGGCCGGCCGTCTACGGTCGCCGGACCTCGAACTGGAAGCAGCCGTACTCCAGGGCCCGCACGTGCACCAGCGCCACCTCTGGCGCGGCGAACGCTTCCTTGAAGACCCGTTCGAACCCGGCGTCGGCATCGTCCGGGATCTCGAAGAACAGGCCCCCGACGATGTGCCCCTCGGCGTTGTAGCACCGGACGGTACGCAGTGCCCCCGGTCGCGTGAACGGGTATCCCTGCGCTCGCCGTGGCTCTCCGCATTCGTCGGCGTGGATGAATACCGGGCCCACTTCGTCGTAGGCCGCGGGCTCGACCCCGGTCGCCTTCGCCCAGCGGCGCAGTGGCGCGTAGGAGACGAGGGCGACGCGCTCGCCGGGCTCGATGGGCCGCAGGCAGCACCGTAGGGGGCTGCCCACGCAATCAAGCGGTACACCGTCCTCGCGTGCGGTGTACGGCTGCGTCGGCCGCCCGGCGTCATCGATGTTCCGGAGTTCGCGGAGTGCGGCGGGAGGGATGGGGAGAGGCGTGTACGCGGTCATGGGACCAGTGTCCGCGGCCGCTCCTTGGCCTGGCTGGCGGAATTCGGACGTGTAGCTCACCGATCCTGACCAGGGCGGCGCTGGGACCTCTCACGCGGAGCGCGGGGGGGCGGGCCCCAGTTCACGGCATTCCGGGCCCCCCACCCCCGTGGAGGGGTCCGGAATGCCGTGAACTCCCGTACTGCACAGCGGAGATGACCCCGTCTACGGGGTGGCGCCGTCCGCACCGTGCGAGAACGATCACCACGCTATGGCTGAGCGGATCACCTGCCTCGGGGCAGCACCCGCCAGCCAGGGGACCGTGCGTGCCACGGGGGGACCCTCCACGCCAAGATGGGGGCACCAGGCCCCAAGCTCCGGCGATGATCTGGCATTTCATGCTGGTCTATGCTCTGCCCCTGTGGTCTCGCATGCACATCAGGGAACAACTTCCTCCGCCCTCACCCGTCTGAGCGTCAATGCGGCGCGTCTGCTCGGCACACCCCCGCACGGGTACGCGCACCTGCTGGGCCTGGCGCCCGAGCACCTCAACGACGACCTGTGCCGGACCCCCGCGGCCACGGGCATTCGCATCGCGGAACTGTCGACCACCCACGCTCCCTGGAGCGAGCTGTCGCTGGTCCTGGCACAGCAGTCGAGCATCGGCGCCCTCGGGGTCTGGGACTACCTGATCACCTCTGCACCCACCCCGCTCGAAGGGATCCGGGACGGCGCCGCCTACTTGGCCACCGTCGCCGACACCGGCACGGACAGCCTCCGGATCACCGAGGACGGCGACCACATCACCATCAGCCACGTCAACCAGGGCGAACGGACCTACGAAGTCGCCTGCGCCATCCGCGCCTACGCCCTCGGCCTCTACCAACGGCGTCTCAGCGAAGCCGCGCAACGCCGCCTCGTTCCCGTCCACGTAGCCCTGGCCACCGAAGCACCCCGCCGGCACGACGGCCTGACCGAGCTCTACGGCACCCGCGCCATCGACTTCGAAGCCCCCCTCACCTCGATGACCTTCCTCGCCTCCGACCTGAAGGCCCCGAGCCCGCACGCCCAGCCCGGTCTGTCGGCCGTGCTCCGAAGACATGCCGAGCAGACCCTCGCCAACGCGATCCCCCTGCACGACTGGCTGGACCTCTTCCGCATCGCCCTCGCCTCAGCCCACGACCACACCACACCGACGCTCTCCACCGTCGCGCGGCGCATGACCATCAGCCCACGAACCCTCCAACGCCGTCTCGACGAACACGGCACCACATGGAACGACGAGCTGGAAACCCTTCGTCGAACGCACATCACGCACCTGCTCCACGACACCGACCTCACCATCGATGCCATTGCCGCCCGGAGCGGCTACGCCGACGCCCGCGCCCTGCGCCGAGCGGTGCAACGCTGGTACAACACCACTCCCGCCGCCCTGCGCCGCGCCGGCCATCCGCACGGCAGCGCGTCAGCCCGCCCGAACGGCGACTGACGGCGCCCTTCCCACCAGTGGTTGCCCCACGGGTCCTCGAAGACCGCGACCTCGACGGGGCCGGTCTGCCGCAGCGGTGCGGCGACCTTGCCGCCGTGCCGCTCCACCTCGGCGAGGGTGGCGTCGATGTCCTCGGTCCCCAGGAAGGGCACCGCCCTGCCGGTCTGCCAGAACTTCGACAGGTCGCCGGACTGCGGGTTGCCCTCCCACATCAGCCCGACCTGGGCGCCACCCGGCCCCGTCCCCATGATCGGGTAGCCCGGGATGTCCGCCTCGACGGTCCAGCCGAAGGCTTCCAGGTAGAAGCGGCGGGCGTCGTCGTGCGCCTCGCGGGGGACGGTGACGTCCACCAGGTTCAGGGGGTGTGCGTTGCCTGCCATGACTCTCTGTCTCCTTTACGCCCCCCGTCGACCGCCTACACCTCCACCACAACATCAGTACGGACGTCCGTACCAATAGCCGGGCGGCGTGCGAAAGTGATCAGCACACCGAGAAGGAGCCTGACGACCCTGACCGA
This sequence comes from Streptomyces sp. NBC_01408, assembly GCF_026340255.1. GTDB lineage: Bacteria > Actinomycetota > Actinomycetes > Streptomycetales > Streptomycetaceae > Streptomyces. The sequence goes on from NZ_JAPEPJ010000005.1 coordinate 26,857, forward strand.
GAAGACCCGCCGCACACGCCGACACGACCCGGACCGCCGGGAGCGCATCACCGAAGTGGCCGTGGAGCTGATCGCCGAACGCGGGCTGGAGGGGTTGACCCACCGGGCGATCGCCGAGCGGGCCGATGTCTCGCTCTCCTCGACCACATACCACTTCGCCGACCGCGAGGCGCTGATCCGCGCCGCTCTGGAGCGCGCAGCCGACCGGTTCGCCGGCTTCGTACGGTCGTGGGCCGAGGAGTACTCCACCGCAGGCCCCGAGCGGATCGCCGAGGCACTGGCCGACAGCGTCATGGCCTGCCTGGGCGAGGGCCGCACCAACGCGATCGTCGAGTACGAGCTCCACACCGCTGCCCTGCGCCGCCCCGACCTGCGCGAGGCGGCCAGCCTGTCGGCACGGGCCAGCACGGAGGCCCTGACCCCCCTGGTCGGCCCGGTCGCCGCCGCGACCATCCCCCCGCTGATGACAGGGCTGTGCCTGCGAGCGATGACGGCCCCCACACCCCCCACCCGCGACGAGGTCCTCACCATCCTCCGCAGCGCCCTGCACCCTCCGCAGTGACAGAGCGGCGAGGACGACGGACCCGTCCCTGAGAGAGCACCTGGTTCGGAGGGATCTGCGAGAGCCTGAGGCGCCCCGGCTGGAAATCGCAGATCTCATCGACCCCGCAGGGCGGACGAAGGACCTTCAACGTCGCCGAGCTCGCGGTGCGCAGGGCGTGCCGCTGCTGTGCCCGCAGCGGGTGATGCTCGGCCAGCGGGCGGGCCTCCGCCGGGGCCTTGTGTACGGCCCCGGCGGAGGCCCGGGACGCGGGACCGTCAGAAGGCGGCGCCGGACCTGATCCGCGCGAACTCGTTCATGCGCCGGATGGTCGGGCCGGCCGGGGACACCGCGGAGTCCGAGAACGCCGCGAACGTGCCCAGGCTGCCTGCCAGCACGAGCAGCTTCTCGATCGTCACCCGGTCATTGACGAACTCGGGTACGGGGAAGGCCTGGTGTACCTGCTTGAGGACCTCGATGTGCCCGGACAGGCGGCGCCCGGCGGCATCGCGGTCGTTCTCGTACAGGTCGTCGAGCGCGTGGAAGGTGATCTCGCTCGTCCGCAGGCCCACCGCGTGCACCGTCACGGTCTCCTCCGAGAGCGTGGTCGCGTCCGCCAGCGCGAGCTCCCGGCTGCGGTTCTCGCGCGCGAGGGTGTCCACGTACTGCACGGTCGCCGTACCGATCCCGCCCGCGAGCGGCCGCCCCTCCGGGACCTGGATCTCCAGGACCACCCAGTACGTCTCGCCGAAGGCCAGGTCAGGGGCGAAGATCCGGATGCCCTTCTCGCCGGTGATCAGGTCGGGCAGCGCCTCGGTTCCGTACTCCTCCCGTGCGCGCCGGGCCGCTTCACGCGACTCCCGGAACACCCGGGCCCGCGCCCGCTGATCGGTGACCAGGTCGTGCCCGTAGAGGTGCCACACCGTCACTGCCGGGTCGATGTCGATCCGGAGCTGGATGTCGATCGCGGCGAGGTGGTCACGCCGCTCCAGGTCCTCCAGGAGGCCGGAGCGGACTTGTTCGGGGCGGGTGACGAAGGTGCAGTGGCCGCGGGCGGTCCCGGCGAGCGCCGAGAGCTCGGTCATCCGCGCGTCCGTGCCGAAGCCGAAGCACGAGAGGGTCAGATCGCCGCGCAGCCTGGCCGCAATGTTCTTCCGGACGGTGGTCCAGTTCCGTTCGCCGGAGGTCGGGTCGCCGTCCGAGAAGAGGTAGAGCCGGTTCACGGTACGGCCGGAGCTCGCGCGGCGGCCGATCTCCACGATGCCGTACTGCACGCCGAGCTGGATGTCCGTGCCGCCGTAGGCGGTCATGCCCGCCACGGTCGCGGCGAACTTCTCCGGCGACAGGTCCTCCTTGCGGGTCGCCTGCAAGAGGGTCGACACGTTGGTGGCGAAGGTGACGATGCCGAGCGAGTCGGTGGGGCGCAGCCGCTCGTAGATCTCCTGGAGCGCGGACTTGACCGTGTCGAGCTTCTCGCCCTCCATGGAGCTGCTCGTGTCCACGACGAAGACGAAGTTCACCGGGAGCGGTTCCTTCGCGTGCGCGCCCGTGCCCGTGCCCATGTCCATGTCCGTGCCCGTGTCCGTGCCCGTGCCCGTGCCCGGCTGAGCTTCCGCTCCGGCCTTCAGTGCGATCTCCACGAAGTGGGTGGTGGCCTCATGGGCCTTGGAGTCGCCGGGCACCCGGGCGAGTCCGTGGCTGACGGCGAGCGCCTCGCCCTCGGGCGGGCCGGGGACCTGGTCGGTACGGGCGGCGACGAAGTCGTCAAACCGGATCTGGTCCTGCTCGATCAGCACGCCGCTGTCGATGAGTTCGGTGACACCGAGCACGGAGCGGGTGCCGTAGGCGCTGCGCCGCCGGATGAAAAGGCCGTCGTGGGGGAGGGGGCTGCCGGTAGCGGGCATGGGGGCGGCGCGGATGGCCGGGCTCTGGGGGTAGTCGTACGCCTGGGCCGGGCGCTGGGGGTAGCCGTACGCCGGGGCCGGGGGCTGGGGCTGGGGGTACCCGTACGCCTCGGCCGGGGCGGGGGCGGGGGCCGGGGGGTACGCCGGGGACGGGGCCGGGCGGTTGCGACTCGAGGCTGGCGTGGGCGGCACCCCGCGACTTTCCCACTTTCTTACGGTGGGCCTGGCTACGCCCCGCGCCTCGGCCTCGGGGGCGTCGGGCGGGATCACGGGCTCGGCCGTGTCGTTCCATTCCAGGAACGGTTCGCGAGCCTCCCCGCTCACGTGGTTGTCGAGCGGGGTCACGGGCTCGGGCTGAAGCCCACCCTTGGCCAGCCGCACCCCACCCGGACGCGTGCTCCGCAACTGCCCCGCGGAATGGACCACGCGCCCCTGGAGGAGCCACCTCCAGACGTCGCCGTGCTTTCCGGGCCGGCTCCGCTGGGCGTCCCTTCCGAGGCCGACGGCGAAGGCGCCGGGGTGGACCACGATCGTGCGCACCGGCCCCGTCGCCGGTTTCGCCAGCTCCTCCTCGATGAAGCGGATGTACGCGGCCTCGCCGTCGAGGAGCCGGTCCACGTGCAGCCCGCAGCGCTCGGCGTACTCCTGGCACTCACACGCCCGGCGGTCGAGCTCCGCACGGGGCAGCTCCGGGCCGAAGGGGTCGTGGGTGAGGAGGACCGCCGTGCCGTCCGACAGCCTGTCGGCTGTCGTCGCCGGTGCGGCCCGGTCGTCGCAGGGCCTGAGGGTGGCGCCGAGCCCGAGGAGCCCGTCCAGGATGTCGGGGGAACTCAACAGCGAAGTCCGCAGCGCGTCATGGGCGACGATGGCGGGCTCGGCCACGACCGCGCGGTCCGGTGTGTCCCTCAATAAGCGGTCCACCTCCTCGGGGTTCCGCGCGGTCGGGTCCAGGAGCGTCAGGCCGCGGCTCATCGCCCGCTGACGGCATTCCTGTTCGATACGCCGGGCGGAAGGGGCCCAGAACCCATGCCAGCGGCGGGCGATGTAGAGGACGGCGGGGGCAGGGGCCGCGAAGCCGCCGGGATCTTCAGTCGTCATGCGCGTGTCTTCCGTGTCGTGGGTCGTCGGGTCGGGCCGGGCCGGGCGCTGCCGGGCCTCAGGCCGTGGCCTGGCCGTGGCGGGCGGGGAGCGGACAGCGTTCGTCCAGCTCGGTGTTGGTCCGCACCCGGACGTCGAACATGCCTTCCGCCCGCAAACGCCGTAGCCAGACGTCCAGTTCGCTGCTGATGCCCTCGCCTGCGCCGGCGAGCCGCAGGGCCCGGTCGCGGTCCGCCGGGTCTCTGCCGACCAGCAGGATCCTGATCTTGAGGGCGATGGCGTGCGGGTTCCGGGGCTCGATCTTCAAGGCCTCGTCGACGTACCCCGCGGCCACCGCCGGGTTGGAGCGGGCGAGGGCGATCCTGGCCTTCCAGTACCAGAACTCCTCGGACTCGCGGTCGGTCCCGGCCGATTCGAGCGCGCGTTCCGCCTGGTCGGGCTCGTTGCCCTCGACCAGCCGTGCCACCTTGGCCAGCGACCGCTCCCCCGCAGCCGCCCCGTGGTCCAGCCCGCTCCGGCGCCCGCCGGTGAGGATCCGTCCCCCGAGGAGGAGGGCCGCGAGGAGGAACGCCAGCAGGATGCCGACCAGGATCATGAACTGTTGAGCTCCCCCGCCGTCTGCGAGCGTGGCGAAGATGCCCAGGATCGCGATGGCGAAGGTGAAGACGATCACGGCCCCGAACAGACCGGTGGCCTGCCCCGCCGTGAGGGTGCGGAACATCTTGTTCTGAATGATGTTGCGGACGAGGTCCCGGTAGAGGAGGAACAACACTCCGAGTGCCACGCCGCCGAATCCGGCGATGCCACCGAGGACTTGAAAGAGCTCCAACATGCCACGGACTGTATGGCCTTGGGCAGGCATACGTCCGGGATACGGTCAGGAGCGTCCAGGTGGCAGGTCCCTGACGGGTGCCTACGGGGTGATCCGGCCGCTGTCCACGAGGGTGCGGGGCTCGACTTCGCGGCGCAGGCGCATGGCCTCCGGGTCGGGACCGGAGCGGAAGACCTCCTCCAGCAGCTGCGTGACGATCGGACCGGGCAGCGGGCCAAGACGCTGTCCACGATCAACCGGGGACAGGCCCACGGCCGGCCCGGGCGGACCGCGTCCGCACCCTCGCGCCGCAGCCTCCCCGCCTCAGCGGAACTCGTGGACCACCTGGATCTCGCCGATGATGTGGGCGTTGAACTCGTCCAACTCCTCGGCCGGAACCCAGAGTTCGAGGATCGTCTGCCCGCCGGCCTGCTGAACGGGATACCGGCTCAAGAACTCCGACTCGACCTCAAAACGAGTGACGAAGCCCGCGCCATCGTGCTGCACGTTCCAGTCCCGCGCGATCCTGATCGCGTAGTCCTCGTTGAGGACCGGGTAGAAGATCGGCTGCTCGGGCAGCCGGGGCGGCCAGGCACGCCAGCTCAGCTCCCGAACCAGATCCAGCTCCTTGGGGCCGACGGGACGCCACAGCGTCGTCGTCGCTTCTTGGCTGGTCATGTCCATCGCTCTCTGAAGGCAGGCCGCTGGTACGGCGGGTCGGGAGACGGGACGATACCGGCACCACAAACTCTGCAGCTACGCAGTTTCCGCACCCTGGCCGGCGAAGACGTGCTCGCCCGGAACAACGGTCCTGCCCGGTTCGAAGAACCGCAGCCGACTGTCAGGGGCTGCGACGACGCAGCGCGGTGCCGGGCGGCGCTGCCATCCGGGGCGGCGCGGCCATCCGGGCGGGACGCCCCGGCCCGTGCGGCATGGCGCCCAGCGCTGCGGTGCCCCTCGGCGGATGCTGATGCCTCCCCCCTGCAGGAGAGGTCAGTGAGCGATCCCAGCCCCCCGAGTGACCACCCCGAGGCCGGCATCCGCCACAGCGGGCAGTGACATTCCCGCTCCCGGGGTCATCGGCATCGGACTCGCCGCGGTGCTGACGTTCGCGCTCGCCCAGGGGTCGTGGCAGTGGTTCGCCACGTTCATCGGGGTGACGCTCCTCGCGGTGATGCTCGCCTTCCAGCGCCGGGCGGAGTGGACGCCGGACATCCGCTCGGCGTACATGCGCGGCCTCGTCGCATACGCGCTGGTCGTCGGCCTGTGCGTGGCGATCGCGCTCGCCCCCCTGTTGCAGCGCCGGGCCTGGCTGTTCCCGATGCCGGGCACACGCAGCCAGTGCGAGCTGGTGGGCAGGTACCAGGCCCTCCAGGTAGAGGCCGCGCTCGGGAACCTGGCCGGCCACGACGGCACGGCCCTGGCGTTCGCTCAGGAAAGCCAGGCCCATAAGGCCGCTGCCGAGTGCCTCGCGGCAACGACGACCCTGTGGCTGCCCCTGTACGGGGCGGGGGTGGCAGTGCTGGTGGGGACGGTTGCCTGGTTCCGCGACCGGGCCCGGGCCCGACAACGGACAAGCCCCGCCGGCTAACGAGCTCGTGCATGGTTGGCGGTGGCACGTCGAAAGGTGCAGGTCGGCCCGGTGCTCACCGTGGCTGGCCCCGAGGGTGGTGGTCTGCTGGCGTGAAAGGAGTCCGGCGACGGCTTGGATCGTGTCGCTCAGGTGCTCGCGTCGGCCGTGGTGGCGAGCGAGTGCTCGCCAGTTTTTGAGGTGTGCGATGCCGTGTTCGACGCGGATGCGGCGTGAGGAGTGGGCCTTGCGCTGGCGCTCGCAGATCTCCTCGTACCAGTCCGGCGGGTTCTTCTTGAACTTACCGTGTGGTGGCGTCACGACGCGGCCGCCGGTCTGGGCGCCGAGGCCTTGGTAGCCGGCATCGGCGAGGATCTCCACGGGCGGGCCGCCAGCCAGGTGCTTGACCAGGCCTAACTGTCGGGCGTGAGTGATGTCGGCACAGCTTGCGGGCTGGGCTGGACTGCAGAACAAGAGCCTGCCGACGGAGTCGGTGAGGACCATGGCCTTGACCGCGTTCTGCTTGTTCTTGCCGGAGATGAACTTCTCCCGGTCATTGCGGCCGACGGCGGGCCTGCGCACCCGGATCTCGGTGCCGTCGATGATCCCGGCCCGCCCGCTGGCTCCGAGATAGTCGATGACCTCGGCGAGAGTGCGGAGCCGGATGCCGGGCGCGATGGTGCAGCCGCGCGTTGCGAGCAGGGGCCGCACCTCGCCGATGGCACGCGTGATTATGGAACGGTCGACACCGAACCAGCAGGCCAGCACGTCGTGAGTGGCACCGTGGCGAAGTTGGACGAGCGTGACCAGGAGCCGGTCGATGAAGACCAGCTGGTGCTTTGCGCCGGCGCCGACGGCCCGCTTCCGCGGCCTGGACTCCAGTCGCGCCTGGTGCCGTTCGTGCCATAACGGTCCTACCTCGGCGACGAGTTCGGCGCCCACATCGGCCGACAGCCCTGTGATCCTCCGATCGCTGATGATCGCTGCACGAAACCCGTTCCCCACCACACGAACATGATCAGGGATCAAGATCCAGCGTCGCACCGCCAACCATGCACGAGCTCGTAAAGGCTGTCC
>NZ_JAPEPJ010000006.1 GCF_026340255.1 Streptomyces sp. NBC_01408
CACCGTCACCGACGGCAGACTGCTGGCCCCGGCGCTCTCCCCGGCCGGGCGCACCGCCTGGCTGTCCGCCGCTCCCGGACCACGCAAGGCCGAGGTCCTGAGCCTCTACGCGTACGGGCGCGAGGTCGCCCTCGACGGGGACCTCGCGCCCGCGCCCCCGCGCTGGATCGGCGACGACCGCCTGCTGATCACGCTCGACGGCCGGTTCCAGGTGATCCGTCCCCACACGGACACCACCGGCCAGGAGATCCCCCTCGACGCCACCCTTGAGGTGACCCGCCCCCGCTACCGGGCCAAGGAGTACGTCCTGGAGGCCGAGCGGAGCCGTCCGGTCCACGGCATCCACCTGCCCGCCCTCTCACCCGACGGCCGCAGCGTGGCCTTCGCCGCGCTCAACGCCCTGTGGACCGCACCCGTCACCGGGGGAGCACCGCGCAGACTCGTCCAGGCCCCCGCCACCGCCTACCTCCAGGGACCGGTGTGGACCCCGGACGGCCGGGCGCTGCTCTACACCGACGACCGCGACGGGCTGAACACCGTACGCCGCCGGGAGCTCACCGGCGGCGGGGAGAGCGTCCTCGCCCCGGGCGGCCGCGTCTACGGAGTGCTCTCGCCCGACGGCGGACGGCTCGCCGCCCTCGACCTCGCCGGGCGGCTCCTCGTCCGCGACCTCGCGACCGGCACGGAGACCCCCCTGGTCACCGCCCTCGGCGGCGGAGGCCTGCCCGGCCCGCCCAGCTGGTCCCCCGACGGCCGGTACCTCGCGCTCTGCGACCGCAACCGCCTCAGCCGGCGCTTCCGCGAGGGCTACAACCTCATCCGGATCGTCGACACCCGCACCGGCACCGCCCGCCTCTACGCGCTCGCCCCGCACGCCTCCCTCGCGGACCGCTACGCCTCCGGCCCCGTCTGGTCGCCCGACGGCCGGTTCCTGGCCTGCGTCAGCGAGTCCGCCCTGTGGCTGCTCCCCGTCACCCCCGACGGCACCCCCGCCGGCCCCGCCCGCCGCGTGACCGGCGACGACGAGCCCGCCGACCACCCCTCCTGGTCCGGGGACTCCCGCACCCTGCTCTACCAGTCCGGCGCCCGGCTGCGCCTGCTCGCCCTCGACGACGCGGGCGTACCCGCCGCGGCCCCCCGGACCGTGCCGATCGCCCTGAGCTACCGCCGCCCCAGCCCCGTCGACACCGTCGTGCACGCCGGACTGCTGTGGGACGCCACCGGGTCCCCACCCCGCGCCGACGTCGACATCCTCGTCAGCGACGGCCGGATCACCGCTGTCGAACCCCACCGGCCCGGCCGCCGCGCCGCCCGCACCGTGGACGCCTCCACCGGCACGGTCCTGCCGGGCCTGTGGGACTCCCACGTCCACCCGTACCCCTACACCTACGGGGCCCGCCAGGGCCTCCTGCACCTGGCCTACGGAGTCACCACCGCCGTCTCCCTCGGCGGCTCCGCCTACGAACAGGCCCGGCTGCGCGAGGACATCAGGGCCGGCCTGCTGGCCTCGCCCCGGCTGTTGGCCGGCGGTGAGCTCCTCGACGGCTCCCGCGTCGCCTACAGCATGGGGCGCGCCCACCGCACCCCGGCCGGCTTCGCCCGCTCACTGGCCAGGGCCGAGGCGCTGGACTGGGACTTCGTCAAGACCTATGTCCGCGCCCCGTACGCGCACATGGCCGAAGCCGCCCGCTTCGCGCACGAGCGGATCGGCGTCCTGGCCGGCTCCCACCTGTGCGCCACCGGCATCCAGTCCGGCCAGGACCTGACCACGCACCTGGTGGCGACCGAGCGCGCCGAGTGCGGGCACGGTGCGACCCCGCAGGGCCACACCTACCAGGACACGCTGGAGGTGTACGCACGGCGCGGACTCGACCTGATCGCCACGCCCTTCACGGCCCTGCCGCTGATCGGCGCCGATCCGGCGGTCGCCGCCGACTCCCGGGTCACGGCCCTGATGCCGCCCTGGGACGTGGCGGCCGTCCGCACCGCGGCCGCGACCGCGCCGAGCGCCGAACAGCAGGCCGTACTGGAACGCGAGGTCGCCGCCTACCGGGGCGTCCTCGCGGGCGGCGGACGCCTCGCCCTGGGCACCGACGCGCCCCTCACCCCGGTCGGCCTCCACCTGCACCTGGCCCTGCGCGCCCTGCACCAGTACGGGCTGACCGCGGCGGAGGCACTCACCACCGTCACCCGCACCCCGGCCCGGGTCTTCGGTGTCGCGGACCGCCTCGGCACGGTCGAACCGGGCCGGATCGCCGACCTCACCCTCGTCGACGGCGACCCCTTCACCGACTTCGCCGACCTGATCCGCGTACGGGCGACCGTACGCGGCGGAACCGTGTGGGAACGGGCCGTCCTGGAAACCGCGTTCACCCGGACCGCGGCCCCCGCCGCGCCGGCCGGCGACTGGCGCGACGTCCTGCACCAGATGCTGCGCGACGGCTGCTGCACCGCCGGTGCCTAGTGCTGTCACCGCCCGCGGGGAGGTACCGGGGGTGTCCGCCGCGTGATCGCCCCGGCGGCCGGGTTTCCGGTCAGGAGGCGGGCCGCCGGGCACGGGCGGGGTGGCTCAGGGCCTGCTGGCCTCCCGAGGCCAGCATCCGGACCTCGCCCTGGTCGCTGATCTCGGCGCGGATGATCCCGGTGTCGTCGGCGTAGACCGGATGGCCGCCCGGACCCGTCCGCTCCGTGCGCGTGACGACCACGGTGTCCGCGGACTCCGCCGAACCGTCGTCCTCGAACACCAACTCATAGCGATCCTCACGGTCCTCGCCCACCACGTACCTCCAGATCCCCGCCGTCGCGCGGACCGCGCCGAAGGGCCGCGTACCAACGTGCCCCATGGCCCCCGACGACAGCACGCGCCACGCGGCACCGGGACCCGACCGGGGGACACTCCCCGCCCCGGAATCCTGTCGACGGCATCCGTCCCCCCGACTAGCCTCGGCCCCATGAGCACCCTGCAGACGATCCACGGCGTACCCGTCCTGATATGCGGCTCCGAGGGCGAGAGGATCAGCGGTGAAGGCGACGTCATGGACCTCATCGGCAACGCCATGTACCAGGGGGTCCAGTGGATCGCCATCCCCGCCGAGCGCTTCGACGAGACCTTCTTCCGGCTGAGCACCCGGGTCGCCGGTGACGTCGTCCAGAAGTTCGTGAACTACCGCGTGGGGCTCGCCGTCCTCGGCGACATCTCCCGCCACACGACGAACAGTCCGGCACTGCGCGACTTCGTCCGCGAGTGCAACCGCGGCCGCCAGACCTGGTTCCTCACCGACGCCGCGGAACTGCACGACCGTCTCGGGCCCCCGGCCGCTTCAGAGGCCTGACCCGCGCCGGACCTGGAGCACATCAGGCGTCAGATCGTCCTCCAGGGCGAGGCCGGCCGCCGTGAGTTCCTCGGCGAGGGCCCTCCGGGTCAGCGGCCACAGGAGGAAGGACTCCCGGGCATGGCGCAGCATCCGGCCCTGACGGCACACCAGGTACGTGTAGTCGTAGCGGATCCGGCCGTCCTCGGCGCGCTGGGTGAGCTGCCCGCGGTAGGTGTCGATGCCGAGGCGGACCTCACCCAGCCCGCGCCGGACGGGCTGCGCGGGGAGACCGGCCGGTGGACGGTCCAGGAAGAGCAGCCCGCCGGGCACCAGCAGATCGGCCAGCACCCGCCACAGCGCGCGCCGCTCGGCGGGCGGCAGGCAGGGCACCATCCGCAGGCACACGGCCAGGTCGGCCTGGCCGCGCAGCGACAGTTCGAGGGCGGAGCAGGCGTGCACCGTCACCCGGTCCCCGGCGGAGCCGCCCGCCGGCGGGTGCAGCCGGGAGAGCAGGACGGCCCGCATGGCGGCCGCCGGCTCGACGGCGTGCACCGGTACGGTCGACGCGCCGATCAGTACCTCGGTGACCAGGCCGGTACCCGCGCCGACCTCGACGATCCCGACCCGGGCGGCAGCCGCCGGAGCCGCCAGGGCGAGCGCGTGCCGGTGGTAGGCCCGGGCGTGCAACAGGTCGTAGAACTCGGCCGACACGGCGTACGCCTCACCGGGACGCCCGCCGTGGGCACAGCGCTCCGACGGCGGCGCGTGCCCGTCCGGTCGTAAGTCCCCCCGTATGTCCATCCGGCCATCATGGCCGTACGAGCCCCGGCCCACGAGCACGCGATCCGGCCACGGGGCCGACCGCGCTGCCCGCCGCCCCGCCCCGCCCGGGCAGGCCGGGGCGGGGCGGGGCGGACGGTGCTAGCGGCTCAGCACCACCGCGGCGACCGCAGCCGGTACCGGCGCGAGGGCCGCGGGCCGGGCCGTGAAGGTGCCCCGGCCCTGGGTCCGGCCGCGCAGCCGGGACGCGTAGCCGAAGAGCTCGGCCAGTGGCACGGCCGCGGTGACCACCGCCGTGCCGGACCCGGACGTGGAGCCCGAGACCCGGCCGCGGCGGGCCGCGAGGTCACCCAGCACCGCTCCCACACCGTCCTCGGGGACGGTCACCGTGACCTCCACCACCGGCTCCAGGAGCTCCACCGTGCTCGCGCGCAGCGCCTCGCGCAGCGCGAACCGGCCCGCCGCCCGGAACGCCAGCTCCGAGGAGTCCTTGGAGTGGGTGGCCCCGTCGGTGAGCGTCACCCGCAGCCCCGTCACCGGATACCCGCCGAGCGGTCCCTCGGCGAGCGCGTCCCGGCAGCCGGCCTCCACGGCGCGCGCGTACTCCTGCGGCACGCGGCCGCCGACGACCGACGACCGGAACACGAAGCCCGCAGCCTCCGCTGCCTCCTCCAGCGGTTCGACGTCGATGACGACGTGCGCGAACTGGCCCGCGCCACCGTCCTGTTTGACGTGCCGGTAGACGAGGCCGGTCACCCCGCGTACGACGGTCTCCCGGTAGGAGACCTGCGGACGCCCGACCACGACCTCCACCCCCTGGCCGCGGCGGATCTTCTCCACTGCGACCTCCAGGTGGAGTTCGCCCATCCCCGACAGCACGGTCTGGCCGGTTTCCCCGTCGGACCGCACCACCAGCGAGGGGTCCTCCTCGACGAGGCGCGCCAGGGCCGCCGCGAGCCGGCCGGTGTCGCTGCTCCGGCGTGCCTCGACCGCCACCGACACCACCGGTTCGGCCACCGACGGCGGTTCGAGGACCAGCGGAGCCCCGGGGGCGCACAGGGTCGTACCCGCCCGGGCGGCCTTCAGCCCGATCACGGCGACGATGTCACCCGCGACCGCCTCCTCCCGTTCCTCGTGCCGGTCGGCCTGTACCCGCAGGATCCGGCCGACCCGCTCCGTGCGGCCCGTCGCGGCGTCCAGTACGGACTCGCCCTTGCGGAGCGTGCCCGCGTAGACCCGTACGTACGTGAGCCGTCCGGTCGGTGTCGCCGTCACCTTGAACGCCAGGGCCGTGAACGGCGCCGCCGGGTCGGGGGCCCGCTCCTGCTCCGCGCCGCCGGCCTCGCCCCGTACCGGTGGCATGTCGGCGGGCGACGGCAGGTACGCGAGGACCGCGTCCAGCAACGGCTCGATCCCGCGGTTGCGGTACGCCGAGCCGCACAGCACCACCACGCCGTCCCCGCGCAGCGTCAGCTCCCGCAGGGCGCGCGCCAGCGTCGGCCCGGTCACCGCCGAAGCCGCACAGAACTCCTCCAGCGCGTCCGCGTGCAGCTCGGCCACCGTCTCCTCCAGGAGCCGGCGCCGCCGCTGCGCCTCCTCGCGCAGCTCCTCGGGCACCGGTGCGGTCTCGTAGGTCTCGCCGCCCGCCCGCCAGAGCAGCGCGCGCATCCCCAGCAGGTCCACGACCCCGGTGAAACCGTCCTCCCGGCCGATGGGCAGCTGGACCACCAGCGGGACGACGCCCAGCCGCTCGCGGATCGAGGCGACGGCCGTGTCGAGGTCGGCGCCCGCCCGGTCGAGCTTGTTGACGAAGGCGATCCGCGGAACCCCGTGCCGGTCGGCCTGCCGCCACACCGACTCGCTCTGCGGCTCGACCCCGGCGACGGCGTCGAACACCGCGACCGCCCCGTCCAGGACGCGCAGGGACCGTTCGACCTCGTCCGAGAAGTCGACGTGGCCCGGGGTGTCGATCAGGTTGACGCGGTGCCCGGCCCAGGCGCAGCTCACGGCCGCGGCGAAGATGGTGATGCCGCGGTCGCGCTCCTGGGCGTCGAAGTCGGTGACGGTCGTTCCGTCGTGTACCTCGCCCCGCTTGTGGATGGCGCCGGTCGCGAACAGGATGCGTTCGGTGATGGTGGTCTTGCCCGCGTCGACGTGGGCGAGGATGCCCAGATTGCGGACGGCGGTGGGGGACGTGCCGGCGAGCGGTCGTCGGATGGTGCGCATGGCCCGAGGCCTTTCGAACGATGAGGAGGCAGGCAGCGCGATTCCCGGGACGGCACACCGGTCGGCCCCGCCCGTCCCGCCGGACCGGCCCCGGCTGCCGGGGGCGCAGGGCCGGGGCAGGGGGGCACAAGGGCAGCGGGAGGAACGGAAACCGAAGGAGCGTCACGGGCATGCGGTGACGGCCGCGCAGCCGGCACCGGGCCTAGCGAGACACCGGGATCACGTCGTACCGGGACGGGGGAACGAAGGCGGCGGTGTGGCGCATGCACATGGCCCGGTTCCCCTTCTCTTCACTCGGCATCAGGCGCGCGGTGCCCTGTCGGCAGCGCGTGCGGCGAGTCTAGGGAAGAGGACCCGGCGGGGCACGGTATTTATTTCCGGCTGCGCGGCCTCACTCCGGCCGGGGCGCCGCCGGGAGGCGGAGCACCAGGCGGGCGCCGTGCGCGTGGTCCTCGGCCGTCAGCGTCCCGCCGTGATGGGCCGTCAAGTCCCGGGCGATGGCGAGGCCGAGGCCCGCACCGCCGTGGTCGCGGCTGCGGGAGTCGTCGAGGCGGGTGAAGCGTTCGAAGACCCGCTCCCGGTCGGCCGCGGGGATGCCCGGGCCGTCGTCGGTGACCTCCAGTACGGCGGTACGGGGCCCCGGGCCGTTCGTGGTGCGCAGGGTGACGACCACGCGCCGGTCGGCGTAACGCTGCGCGTTGTCGAGGAGGTTGGTGACGACACGGCTGAGCCACAGGGCGCTGCCGGTGATCCCGACCCCGGCTTCGAGGTCCAGGTGTACGGGAACCCTGTCGCCGAGCCGGGTGTCCACGGCTTCGCATACCAGGGCAGTCAGGTCCAGTTCCACCGCGGCCACGGGCTGGGCGGCGTCGATCCGGGCGAGCAGCAGCAGATCGGCCGCGAGGTGCTGGAGCCGTTCGATGTCCTGGAGGGCCCCGCCGATCAGCTCGGGCCACAGCTCCGGGTCCTGGACGGCGAGAGCCACTTCCAGCTGCGTGCGCAGGACGGTGATGGGGCTGCGCAGTTCGTGCGAGGCGTCGGCGATGAACTGCCGCTGGCGGACCCCGGAGGCCTCCAGCCGGTCCAGGGTGGCGTTCATGGTCTGCGCCAGGCGGGCGACCTCGTCGTGGGTGGCCGGCACCGGCACCCGGCGGTGCAGGTCGCGGTCGGTGATCCCGGCGACCTCGGCCCGGATCGCCTCCACCGGTCTCAGCGCCCGGCCGGTGACCCGCCAGGTCACGAGGGCGACGGTGGCCAGGAGCAGGGGCATCCCGATGACGAGGGCGGCGGTGGTGGTGTCGTCGACGGCGTCCGCGTCGCGCAGCGAGGCCCCGGCGTAGACGATGGCCGGGCCGTTCGGGGTGTCGGTGATGACCTGGACGACCCGCTGGCGGTGGCCGCCGCCCAGGGGACGGACCTTCCAGGTGTGGAAGCGGGTCCCGGGCACCTCGGGGCCCGCGGGCGGGAACGCGGGTACGCCGATGAGGTTGGGGCTGGCCAGCAGGACGCGGCCGTCGGCGCCCACCACCTGGACGAACTCGACACCGCGGGCGACCAGCCGCGCGCGGTCGAGCCGCCCGGCCGCGGCGAGCTGGGCCACGGCGTCGGCCTGCCGCCGCGCGTCGTCCTCGGCGTTGCGCAGCAGATTGGCCTCGAGCAGCCCCAGCAGGGCGAACGAGGCGAGCGACAGGGCCGCGGCCACCACCACGCTCGCACCCACGGTGGCCCGCGCCCGGACGGTGGTGGGCCACAGCCGCCTCAGCACGGGCCATCGCTCCAGGGCGGCGCCCGCGGCCGCGCGCAAGGCGGCGGCGGGGCGGCTGCGCAGGAGACGGCCGCGCAGGAGACGGGCGCGGACGAGGAGATCGTGCAGGGTCCGGTCGTGCAGGGTCCGGTCGTACAGGATCCGGTCGTCCAGGATCCGCTCCCGGCAGAGGCGGCCGGGGAAGAGGTGGTCGCGGAACAGGCGGTCGCGGCCGCGGGGACGCTCAGCCACCGTCGGCCGCCAGCCGGTATCCGGCCCCGCGTACGGTCTCCAGCGCGGCGCGGCCGAACGGCGCGTCGATCTTGCGGCGTACGGCACTGACGTGGACCTCGACGACATTGGGATCGCCGTCGAAAGCGCTGTCCCACACCTGGCCTACCCGGACGTCCTCCTGCCGTGGCTCTTCCTCGTGCCCCGGGTCGCGATGGGGCTCAACCACCTCCTGGCGGACTCCGAGCCCCTCGGCGCGGACCGTACGCAGCTGCTGCGGGCCGCTGTCGAGGACGCCGCGGCGCAGCCAGAGGCCGGCCCCTGGGGAGCTCTGCACCGGCTCTCCCCGTGGACGGCACTGCCCCGGGACAGCGACACGGCCTCGTGGCCCGCCCTAGCCGGCGACTCCGAGTGCGTCCTGTCCACGACCCGCATCCCGGACGTCGAAGGCCACCTCACGCGCGGTCCCGCCGCACGCTACGTATGGGACCTGGCCGACCGCGACAACAGCCTGTGGGTCGTCCCCCTCGGCGCCTCGGGGGCTGACGGGCCCCACCACCACGACCAGCTGCCCCTGTGGGAACGCGGCGAACTCGTGCCCGTGATCACGGACTGGAGCCTGCTACGCAAGGAGGGCGGTGCACCGGGGCCCGCCGAGGAAGTCAGCGGCGGACGCGGGGCATACCCAGGCCCGTCCGGGAATTGATCTCGCGCTGTCATCTGCCACCGCCGAATCAGAAAGGCGGCAGTGCCTCAGGCACCGAGGTAGGGCACAAAATTGTCCGGCTCCAACAAGGGGTCGACCCACGCTGCGTGAGCAAATGCTGGACGCTGCGACATCCGACCGCCCACGTCATCGACAAGCGTCGTCCTCACCCGAGGAGTGAGATGAATCCGACAACGCAGACCCTCCACCTCGACGACGCCGCAGTCACCCGCATCGACGTCCAGCGCCGCGTCCGGGGCCACACTCACCGTCCACCCGGCCTTGGTGGCGAGATACATCCACACCTCGAGAGCGCGCACGTAAGACGGCGGTCCCAAGCCGCCATGTCGGCGACCAGATCCCGGACGGCACGGCGTCCTCATGGGTGGCGCAGGCCTCTGCGATGCGCAGGGGCTGGCCTCCTTCCGTTCTTGCAACGGTCAGAGAGGGAGCGAAGTTGATGCGCTCTGTGTTGACGGACGGATCGTTCCAGTGGGCCTCCTTCTGCTGCGGTCATCCGTTCGCCGAGGAGGTCGTGATGACTGGTTCCCTGCCCGTTGCTGCCCAGGCGGATCTGCGCCGTCAGCCCGTGGAAGACGTGCTGGAGCGCGTGGAAGCGGCCCTGCGTGTGGAATTGGATCGGCAGGCACTGGTGCGCAAGCGCCGTTCCTTGGGCGGTCGTACGGAGCGGGGTACATGGGTGCGCATCGAGCGGCGGGGGTTCTAGCGGATCGGCGCGCAGGGCTGGAACGGGACCGAGGCCGTCACCGCCAACAGGGGACTCGCACCCGAGGCCGACGCCCCGCAGGACCTCGTCGACACCGTCCTGTGCAAGTGACGCTGCGCGTGGCCGGCTGACGGCCGTCGTGGCCCCGGGCCGGCGGCGGCGCCCGTGGACCGCAGCCCGTTGCCCCCGCCGGGGGTTGATCGTTTGGGTGGCTGACGGGTCGGTACGGGCGGTCATCGAAACGCGAAGGCGAGTGGTCGGGGTGCGAGTCGCGCGCAGGACGGTTCTGCAGGCGGGCGGGGCCGGCGCCCTCGCCGCACTGCTCGGACACCCCCCGGCCCGGGCCGCGGCCCAGGCCGGTTCCCCGGGTCCGGCGGCCGGGGAACCGCTCCGGTTGCGCTTCACCCGCGCGACCAACGGGGCCGCGACCGCCACCGCCACCGGGGACCGCGTCGTCGCCGAGGTGCAGAACGTCCTCTGGTCTCTGCCCCCGGACGGCTCGCCCGCCACGCAGCTCACCCCGCCCGATCTGGAGCCCGGCCGCCCGGTGTTCTCCCCGGACGGCCGCCACCTCGCGATGAGCGCCTACCGCGGGGGCGCCTTCCACATCTGGGTGATGGGCGCGGACGGATCGGGTCTGCGCAGGCTCACCGACGGCCCGTTCGACCACCGTGCCCCCGCCTGGTCGCCCGACGGCTGCAGCCTCGCCTTCTGCTCCGAACGGGGCGGCGACCCGGTGGCGGGCAGCCCGTACCGGATCTGGGCGGTCGCCCTCACCGGCGGCGGCCCGCGCCGGCTGACGGGCCTGCCCGGGCAGCCCGGGCCAGGCCAGGAAGGCGACTGGGAGGACTTCGACCCGGTCTGGTCGCCGGACGGTACCCGCGTGCTGTTCGTCCGCGGCACCGCCACGGGGGAGACCCTGACGGCCCGGACCCTCGCATCGGTCGCCGTCGCCGCGGCCGACGCCGGCGGGCCCGTACGGATCGAACACACCGTCACCGACGGCAGACTGCTGGCCCCGGCGCTCTCCCCGGCCGGGCGCACCGCCTGGCTGTCCGCCGCTCCCGGACCACGCAAGGCCGAGGTCCTGAGCCTCTACGCGTACGGGCGCGAGGTCGCCCTCGACGGGGACCTCGCGCCCGCGCCCCCGCGCTGGATCGGCGACGACCGCCTGCTGATCACGCTCGACGGCCGGTTCCAGGTGATCCGTCCCCACACGGACACCACCGGCCAGGAGATCCCCCTCGACGCCACCCTTGAGGTGACCCGCCCCCGCTACCGGGCCAAGGAGTACGTCCTGGAGGCCGAGCGGAGCCGTCCGGTCCACGGCATCCACCTGCCCGCCCTCTCACCCGACGGCCGCAGCGTGGCCTTCGCCGCGCTCAACGCCCTGTGGACCGCACCCGTCACCGGGGGAGCACCGCGCAGACTCGTCCAGGCCCCCGCCACCGCCTACCTCCAGGGACCGGTGTGGACCCCGGACGGCCGGGCGCTGCTCTACACCGACGACCGCGACGGGCTGAACACCGTACGCCGCCGGGAGCTCACCGGCGGCGGGGAGAGCGTCCTCGCCCCGGGCGGCCGCGTCTACGGAGTGCTCTCGCCCGACGGCGGACGGCTCGCCGCCCTCGACCTCGCCGGGCGGCTCCTCGTCCGCGACCTCGCGACCGGCACGGAGACCCCCCTGGTCACCGCCCTCGGCGGCGGAGGCCTGCCCGGCCCGCCCAGCTGGTCCCCCGACGGCCGGTACCTCGCGCTCTGCGACCGCAACCGCCTCAGCCGGCGCTTCCGCGAGGGCTACAACCTCATCCGGATCGTCGACACCCGCACCGGCACCGCCCGCCTCTACGCGCTCGCCCCGCACGCCTCCCTCGCGGACCGCTACGCCTCCGGCCCCGTCTGGTCGCCCGACGGCCGGTTCCTGGCCTGCGTCAGCGAGTCCGCCCTGTGGCTGCTCCCCGTCACCCCCGACGGCACCCCCGCCGGCCCCGCCCGCCGCGTGACCGGCGACGACGAGCCCGCCGACCACCCCTCCTGGTCCGGGGACTCCCGCACCCTGCTCTACCAGTCCGGCGCCCGGCTGCGCCTGCTCGCCCTCGACGACGCGGGCGTACCCGCCGCGGCCCCCCGGACCGTGCCGATCGCCCTGAGCTACCGCCGCCCCAGCCCCGTCGACACCGTCGTGCACGCCGGACTGCTGTGGGACGCCACCGGGTCCCCACCCCGCGCCGACGTCGACATCCTCGTCAGCGACGGCCGGATCACCGCTGTCGAACCCCACCGGCCCGGCCGCCGCGCCGCCCGCACCGTGGACGCCTCCACCGGCACGGTCCTGCCGGGCCTGTGGGACTCCCACGTCCACCCGTACCCCTACACCTACGGGGCCCGCCAGGGCCTCCTGCACCTGGCCTACGGAGTCACCACCGCCGTCTCCCTCGGCGGCTCCGCCTACGAACAGGCCCGGCTGCGCGAGGACATCAGGGCCGGCCTGCTGGCCTCGCCCCGGCTGTTGGCCGGCGGTGAGCTCCTCGACGGCTCCCGCGTCGCCTACAGCATGGGGCGCGCCCACCGCACCCCGGCCGGCTTCGCCCGCTCACTGGCCAGGGCCGAGGCGCTGGACTGGGACTTCGTCAAGACCTATGTCCGCGCCCCGTACGCGCACATGGCCGAAGCCGCCCGCTTCGCGCACGAGCGGATCGGCGTCCTGGCCGGCTCCCACCTGTGCGCCACCGGCATCCAGTCCGGCCAGGACCTGACCACGCACCTGGTGGCGACCGAGCGCGCCGAGTGCGGGCACGGTGCGACCCCGCAGGGCCACACCTACCAGGACACGCTGGAGGTGTACGCACGGCGCGGACTCGACCTGATCGCCACGCCCTTCACGGCCCTGCCGCTGATCGGCGCCGATCCGGCGGTCGCCGCCGACTCCCGGGTCACGGCCCTGATGCCGCCCTGGGACGTGGCGGCCGTCCGCACCGCGGCCGCGACCGCGCCGAGCGCCGAACAGCAGGCCGTACTGGAACGCGAGGTCGCCGCCTACCGGGGCGTCCTCGCGGGCGGCGGACGCCTCGCCCTGGGCACCGACGCGCCCCTCACCCCGGTCGGCCTCCACCTGCACCTGGCCCTGCGCGCCCTGCACCAGTACGGGCTGACCGCGGCGGAGGCACTCACCACCGTCACCCGCACCCCGGCCCGGGTCTTCGGTGTCGCGGACCGCCTCGGCACGGTCGAACCGGGCCGGATCGCCGACCTCACCCTCGTCGACGGCGACCCCTTCACCGACTTCGCCGACCTGATCCGCGTACGGGCGACCGTACGCGGCGGAACCGTGTGGGAACGGGCCGTCCTGGAAACCGCGTTCACCCGGACCGCGGCCCCCGCCGCGCCGGCCGGCGACTGGCGCGACGTCCTGCACCAGATGCTGCGCGACGGCTGCTGCACCGCCGGTGCCTAGTGCTGTCACCGCCCGCGGGGAGGTACCGGGGGTGTCCGCCGCGTGATCGCCCCGGCGGCCGGGTTTCCGGTCAGGAGGCGGGCCGCCGGGCACGGGCGGGGTGGCTCAGGGCCTGCTGGCCTCCCGAGGCCAGCATCCGGACCTCGCCCTGGTCGCTGATCTCGGCGCGGATGATCCCGGTGTCGTCGGCGTAGACCGGATGGCCGCCCGGACCCGTCCGCTCCGTGCGCGTGACGACCACGGTGTCCGCGGACTCCGCCGAACCGTCGTCCTCGAACACCAACTCATAGCGATCCTCACGGTCCTCGCCCACCACGTACCTCCAGATCCCCGCCGTCGCGCGGACCGCGCCGAAGGGCCGCGTACCAACGTGCCCCATGGCCCCCGACGACAGCACGCGCCACGCGGCACCGGGACCCGACCGGGGGACACTCCCCGCCCCGGAATCCTGTCGACGGCATCCGTCCCCCCGACTAGCCTCGGCCCCATGAGCACCCTGCAGACGATCCACGGCGTACCCGTCCTGATATGCGGCTCCGAGGGCGAGAGGATCAGCGGTGAAGGCGACGTCATGGACCTCATCGGCAACGCCATGTACCAGGGGGTCCAGTGGATCGCCATCCCCGCCGAGCGCTTCGACGAGACCTTCTTCCGGCTGAGCACCCGGGTCGCCGGTGACGTCGTCCAGAAGTTCGTGAACTACCGCGTGGGGCTCGCCGTCCTCGGCGACATCTCCCGCCACACGACGAACAGTCCGGCACTGCGCGACTTCGTCCGCGAGTGCAACCGCGGCCGCCAGACCTGGTTCCTCACCGACGCCGCGGAACTGCACGACCGTCTCGGGCCCCCGGCCGCTTCAGAGGCCTGACCCGCGCCGGACCTGGAGCACATCAGGCGTCAGATCGTCCTCCAGGGCGAGGCCGGCCGCCGTGAGTTCCTCGGCGAGGGCCCTCCGGGTCAGCGGCCACAGGAGGAAGGACTCCCGGGCATGGCGCAGCATCCGGCCCTGACGGCACACCAGGTACGTGTAGTCGTAGCGGATCCGGCCGTCCTCGGCGCGCTGGGTGAGCTGCCCGCGGTAGGTGTCGATGCCGAGGCGGACCTCACCCAGCCCGCGCCGGACGGGCTGCGCGGGGAGACCGGCCGGTGGACGGTCCAGGAAGAGCAGCCCGCCGGGCACCAGCAGATCGGCCAGCACCCGCCACAGCGCGCGCCGCTCGGCGGGCGGCAGGCAGGGCACCATCCGCAGGCACACGGCCAGGTCGGCCTGGCCGCGCAGCGACAGTTCGAGGGCGGAGCAGGCGTGCACCGTCACCCGGTCCCCGGCGGAGCCGCCCGCCGGCGGGTGCAGCCGGGAGAGCAGGACGGCCCGCATGGCGGCCGCCGGCTCGACGGCGTGCACCGGTACGGTCGACGCGCCGATCAGTACCTCGGTGACCAGGCCGGTACCCGCGCCGACCTCGACGATCCCGACCCGGGCGGCAGCCGCCGGAGCCGCCAGGGCGAGCGCGTGCCGGTGGTAGGCCCGGGCGTGCAACAGGTCGTAGAACTCGGCCGACACGGCGTACGCCTCACCGGGACGCCCGCCGTGGGCACAGCGCTCCGACGGCGGCGCGTGCCCGTCCGGTCGTAAGTCCCCCCGTATGTCCATCCGGCCATCATGGCCGTACGAGCCCCGGCCCACGAGCACGCGATCCGGCCACGGGGCCGACCGCGCTGCCCGCCGCCCCGCCCCGCCCGGGCAGGCCGGGGCGGGGCGGGGCGGACGGTGCTAGCGGCTCAGCACCACCGCGGCGACCGCAGCCGGTACCGGCGCGAGGGCCGCGGGCCGGGCCGTGAAGGTGCCCCGGCCCTGGGTCCGGCCGCGCAGCCGGGACGCGTAGCCGAAGAGCTCGGCCAGTGGCACGGCCGCGGTGACCACCGCCGTGCCGGACCCGGACGTGGAGCCCGAGACCCGGCCGCGGCGGGCCGCGAGGTCACCCAGCACCGCTCCCACACCGTCCTCGGGGACGGTCACCGTGACCTCCACCACCGGCTCCAGGAGCTCCACCGTGCTCGCGCGCAGCGCCTCGCGCAGCGCGAACCGGCCCGCCGCCCGGAACGCCAGCTCCGAGGAGTCCTTGGAGTGGGTGGCCCCGTCGGTGAGCGTCACCCGCAGCCCCGTCACCGGATACCCGCCGAGCGGTCCCTCGGCGAGCGCGTCCCGGCAGCCGGCCTCCACGGCGCGCGCGTACTCCTGCGGCACGCGGCCGCCGACGACCGACGACCGGAACACGAAGCCCGCAGCCTCCGCTGCCTCCTCCAGCGGTTCGACGTCGATGACGACGTGCGCGAACTGGCCCGCGCCACCGTCCTGTTTGACGTGCCGGTAGACGAGGCCGGTCACCCCGCGTACGACGGTCTCCCGGTAGGAGACCTGCGGACGCCCGACCACGACCTCCACCCCCTGGCCGCGGCGGATCTTCTCCACTGCGACCTCCAGGTGGAGTTCGCCCATCCCCGACAGCACGGTCTGGCCGGTTTCCCCGTCGGACCGCACCACCAGCGAGGGGTCCTCCTCGACGAGGCGCGCCAGGGCCGCCGCGAGCCGGCCGGTGTCGCTGCTCCGGCGTGCCTCGACCGCCACCGACACCACCGGTTCGGCCACCGACGGCGGTTCGAGGACCAGCGGAGCCCCGGGGGCGCACAGGGTCGTACCCGCCCGGGCGGCCTTCAGCCCGATCACGGCGACGATGTCACCCGCGACCGCCTCCTCCCGTTCCTCGTGCCGGTCGGCCTGTACCCGCAGGATCCGGCCGACCCGCTCCGTGCGGCCCGTCGCGGCGTCCAGTACGGACTCGCCCTTGCGGAGCGTGCCCGCGTAGACCCGTACGTACGTGAGCCGTCCGGTCGGTGTCGCCGTCACCTTGAACGCCAGGGCCGTGAACGGCGCCGCCGGGTCGGGGGCCCGCTCCTGCTCCGCGCCGCCGGCCTCGCCCCGTACCGGTGGCATGTCGGCGGGCGACGGCAGGTACGCGAGGACCGCGTCCAGCAACGGCTCGATCCCGCGGTTGCGGTACGCCGAGCCGCACAGCACCACCACGCCGTCCCCGCGCAGCGTCAGCTCCCGCAGGGCGCGCGCCAGCGTCGGCCCGGTCACCGCCGAAGCCGCACAGAACTCCTCCAGCGCGTCCGCGTGCAGCTCGGCCACCGTCTCCTCCAGGAGCCGGCGCCGCCGCTGCGCCTCCTCGCGCAGCTCCTCGGGCACCGGTGCGGTCTCGTAGGTCTCGCCGCCCGCCCGCCAGAGCAGCGCGCGCATCCCCAGCAGGTCCACGACCCCGGTGAAACCGTCCTCCCGGCCGATGGGCAGCTGGACCACCAGCGGGACGACGCCCAGCCGCTCGCGGATCGAGGCGACGGCCGTGTCGAGGTCGGCGCCCGCCCGGTCGAGCTTGTTGACGAAGGCGATCCGCGGAACCCCGTGCCGGTCGGCCTGCCGCCACACCGACTCGCTCTGCGGCTCGACCCCGGCGACGGCGTCGAACACCGCGACCGCCCCGTCCAGGACGCGCAGGGACCGTTCGACCTCGTCCGAGAAGTCGACGTGGCCCGGGGTGTCGATCAGGTTGACGCGGTGCCCGGCCCAGGCGCAGCTCACGGCCGCGGCGAAGATGGTGATGCCGCGGTCGCGCTCCTGGGCGTCGAAGTCGGTGACGGTCGTTCCGTCGTGTACCTCGCCCCGCTTGTGGATGGCGCCGGTCGCGAACAGGATGCGTTCGGTGATGGTGGTCTTGCCCGCGTCGACGTGGGCGAGGATGCCCAGATTGCGGACGGCGGTGGGGGACGTGCCGGCGAGCGGTCGTCGGATGGTGCGCATGGCCCGAGGCCTTTCGAACGATGAGGAGGCAGGCAGCGCGATTCCCGGGACGGCACACCGGTCGGCCCCGCCCGTCCCGCCGGACCGGCCCCGGCTGCCGGGGGCGCAGGGCCGGGGCAGGGGGGCACAAGGGCAGCGGGAGGAACGGAAACCGAAGGAGCGTCACGGGCATGCGGTGACGGCCGCGCAGCCGGCACCGGGCCTAGCGAGACACCGGGATCACGTCGTACCGGGACGGGGGAACGAAGGCGGCGGTGTGGCGCATGCACATGGCCCGGTTCCCCTTCTCTTCACTCGGCATCAGGCGCGCGGTGCCCTGTCGGCAGCGCGTGCGGCGAGTCTAGGGAAGAGGACCCGGCGGGGCACGGTATTTATTTCCGGCTGCGCGGCCTCACTCCGGCCGGGGCGCCGCCGGGAGGCGGAGCACCAGGCGGGCGCCGTGCGCGTGGTCCTCGGCCGTCAGCGTCCCGCCGTGATGGGCCGTCAAGTCCCGGGCGATGGCGAGGCCGAGGCCCGCACCGCCGTGGTCGCGGCTGCGGGAGTCGTCGAGGCGGGTGAAGCGTTCGAAGACCCGCTCCCGGTCGGCCGCGGGGATGCCCGGGCCGTCGTCGGTGACCTCCAGTACGGCGGTACGGGGCCCCGGGCCGTTCGTGGTGCGCAGGGTGACGACCACGCGCCGGTCGGCGTAACGCTGCGCGTTGTCGAGGAGGTTGGTGACGACACGGCTGAGCCACAGGGCGCTGCCGGTGATCCCGACCCCGGCTTCGAGGTCCAGGTGTACGGGAACCCTGTCGCCGAGCCGGGTGTCCACGGCTTCGCATACCAGGGCAGTCAGGTCCAGTTCCACCGCGGCCACGGGCTGGGCGGCGTCGATCCGGGCGAGCAGCAGCAGATCGGCCGCGAGGTGCTGGAGCCGTTCGATGTCCTGGAGGGCCCCGCCGATCAGCTCGGGCCACAGCTCCGGGTCCTGGACGGCGAGAGCCACTTCCAGCTGCGTGCGCAGGACGGTGATGGGGCTGCGCAGTTCGTGCGAGGCGTCGGCGATGAACTGCCGCTGGCGGACCCCGGAGGCCTCCAGCCGGTCCAGGGTGGCGTTCATGGTCTGCGCCAGGCGGGCGACCTCGTCGTGGGTGGCCGGCACCGGCACCCGGCGGTGCAGGTCGCGGTCGGTGATCCCGGCGACCTCGGCCCGGATCGCCTCCACCGGTCTCAGCGCCCGGCCGGTGACCCGCCAGGTCACGAGGGCGACGGTGGCCAGGAGCAGGGGCATCCCGATGACGAGGGCGGCGGTGGTGGTGTCGTCGACGGCGTCCGCGTCGCGCAGCGAGGCCCCGGCGTAGACGATGGCCGGGCCGTTCGGGGTGTCGGTGATGACCTGGACGACCCGCTGGCGGTGGCCGCCGCCCAGGGGACGGACCTTCCAGGTGTGGAAGCGGGTCCCGGGCACCTCGGGGCCCGCGGGCGGGAACGCGGGTACGCCGATGAGGTTGGGGCTGGCCAGCAGGACGCGGCCGTCGGCGCCCACCACCTGGACGAACTCGACACCGCGGGCGACCAGCCGCGCGCGGTCGAGCCGCCCGGCCGCGGCGAGCTGGGCCACGGCGTCGGCCTGCCGCCGCGCGTCGTCCTCGGCGTTGCGCAGCAGATTGGCCTCGAGCAGCCCCAGCAGGGCGAACGAGGCGAGCGACAGGGCCGCGGCCACCACCACGCTCGCACCCACGGTGGCCCGCGCCCGGACGGTGGTGGGCCACAGCCGCCTCAGCACGGGCCATCGCTCCAGGGCGGCGCCCGCGGCCGCGCGCAAGGCGGCGGCGGGGCGGCTGCGCAGGAGACGGCCGCGCAGGAGACGGGCGCGGACGAGGAGATCGTGCAGGGTCCGGTCGTGCAGGGTCCGGTCGTACAGGATCCGGTCGTCCAGGATCCGCTCCCGGCAGAGGCGGCCGGGGAAGAGGTGGTCGCGGAACAGGCGGTCGCGGCCGCGGGGACGCTCAGCCACCGTCGGCCGCCAGCCGGTATCCGGCCCCGCGTACGGTCTCCAGCGCGGCGCGGCCGAACGGCGCGTCGATCTTGCGGCGTACGGCACTGACGTGGACCTCGACGACATTGGGATCGCCGTCGAAAGCGCTGTCCCACACCTGGCCTACCCGGACGTCCTCCTGCCGTGGCTCTTCCTCGTGCCCCGGGTCGCGATGGGGCTCAACCACCTCCTGGCGGACTCCGAGCCCCTCGGCGCGGACCGTACGCAGCTGCTGCGGGCCGCTGTCGAGGACGCCGCGGCGCAGCCAGAGGCCGGCCCCTGGGGAGCTCTGCACCGGCTCTCCCCGTGGACGGCACTGCCCCGGGACAGCGACACGGCCTCGTGGCCCGCCCTAGCCGGCGACTCCGAGTGCGTCCTGTCCACGACCCGCATCCCGGACGTCGAAGGCCACCTCACGCGCGGTCCCGCCGCACGCTACGTATGGGACCTGGCCGACCGCGACAACAGCCTGTGGGTCGTCCCCCTCGGCGCCTCGGGGGCTGACGGGCCCCACCACCACGACCAGCTGCCCCTGTGGGAACGCGGCGAACTCGTGCCCGTGATCACGGACTGGAGCCTGCTACGCAAGGAGGGCGGTGCACCGGGGCCCGCCGAGGAAGTCAGCGGCGGACGCGGGGCATACCCAGGCCCGTCCGGGAATTGATCTCGCGCTGTCATCTGCCACCGCCGAATCAGAAAGGCGGCAGTGCCTCAGGCACCGAGGTAGGGCACAAAATTGTCCGGCTCCAACAAGGGGTCGACCCACGCTGCGTGAGCAAATGCTGGACGCTGCGACATCCGACCGCCCACGTCATCGACAAGCGTCGTCCTCACCCGAGGAGTGAGATGAATCCGACAACGCAGACCCTCCACCTCGACGACGCCGCAGTCACCCGCATCGACGTCCAGCGCCGCGTCCGGGGCCACACTCACCGTCCACCCGGCCTTGGTGGCGAGATACATCCACACCTCGAGAGCGCGCACGTAAGACGGCGGTCCCAAGCCGCCATGTCGGCGACCAGATCCCGGACGGCACGGCGTCCTCATGGGTGGCGCAGGCCTCTGCGATGCGCAGGGGCTGGCCTCCTTCCGTTCTTGCAACGGTCAGAGAGGGAGCGAAGTTGATGCGCTCTGTGTTGACGGACGGATCGTTCCAGTGGGCCTCCTTCTGCTGCGGTCATCCGTTCGCCGAGGAGGTCGTGATGACTGGTTCCCTGCCCGTTGCTGCCCAGGCGGATCTGCGCCGTCAGCCCGTGGAAGACGTGCTGGAGCGCGTGGAAGCGGCCCTGCGTGTGGAATTGGATCGGCAGGCACTGGTGCGCAAGCGCCGTTCCTTGGGCGGTCGTACGGAGCGGGGTACATGGGTGCGCATCGAGCGGCGGGGGTTCTAGCGGATCGGCGCGCAGGGCTGGAACGGGACCGAGGCCGTCACCGCCAACAGGGGACTCGCACCCGAGGCCGACGCCCCGCAGGACCTCGTCGACACCGTCCTGTGCAAGTGACGCTGCGCGTGGCCGGCTGACGGCCGTCGTGGCCCCGGGCCGGCGGCGGCGCCCGTGGACCGCAGCCCGTTGCCCCCGCCGGGGGTTGATCGTTTGGGTGGCTGACGGGTCGGTACGGGCGGTCATCGAAACGCGAAGGCGAGTGGTCGGGGTGCGAGTCGCGCGCAGGACGGTTCTGCAGGCGGGCGGGGCCGGCGCCCTCGCCGCACTGCTCGGACACCCCCCGGCCCGGGCCGCGGCCCAGGCCGGTTCCCCGGGTCCGGCGGCCGGGGAACCGCTCCGGTTGCGCTTCACCCGCGCGACCAACGGGGCCGCGACCGCCACCGCCACCGGGGACCGCGTCGTCGCCGAGGTGCAGAACGTCCTCTGGTCTCTGCCCCCGGACGGCTCGCCCGCCACGCAGCTCACCCCGCCCGATCTGGAGCCCGGCCGCCCGGTGTTCTCCCCGGACGGCCGCCACCTCGCGATGAGCGCCTACCGCGGGGGCGCCTTCCACATCTGGGTGATGGGCGCGGACGGATCGGGTCTGCGCAGGCTCACCGACGGCCCGTTCGACCACCGTGCCCCCGCCTGGTCGCCCGACGGCTGCAGCCTCGCCTTCTGCTCCGAACGGGGCGGCGACCCGGTGGCGGGCAGCCCGTACCGGATCTGGGCGGTCGCCCTCACCGGCGGCGGCCCGCGCCGGCTGACGGGCCTGCCCGGGCAGCCCGGGCCAGGCCAGGAAGGCGACTGGGAGGACTTCGACCCGGTCTGGTCGCCGGACGGTACCCGCGTGCTGTTCGTCCGCGGCACCGCCACGGGGGAGACCCTGACGGCCCGGACCCTCGCATCGGTCGCCGTCGCCGCGGCCGACGCCGGCGGGCCCGTACGGATCGAACA
>NZ_JAPEPJ010000007.1 GCF_026340255.1 Streptomyces sp. NBC_01408
TTCCGGGCAGTCGGCCACGCCGACTCCAGCGCGAGAGCGACCGTGCGCCGGCCCACCGAGTACTTCAACGCCAGCGCGCGACCGGACAGACCCGCGTCCCGTGCATCACGACGGATCGCGGCATACAACTCGACCTTGGAGCCGGGCACTGAAGTCCCCTCACGCTCGCTAGCACCCCGATGCTCCCACGACCAGCCCTCCACTGGAGCCAAATCCCGTCAACACGAACTCCACCCACGCGAGGTGGAGTCAGAACTCACCTTCCGACTGGAGTCACTTGTCGTCTATAGAGCCAGTCCAGTCATCCGGGGTCACGTACGTCTCCTCCGGACTCGCCGGACCGGACACGCTTGAGCTCGGGCTTGCCCCGCCCTTCGCCGGTGCTTGCGCCTGCGCATCTGCGTCGGTGTCCTCGATGCCGCCGAGCATCGCGTAGGCCGTCAGGATCAGGGTGGCGGCCAGCGCAACGACGGCCGCCCACGTGCCC
The DNA here is from genome assembly GCF_026340255.1 of Streptomyces sp. NBC_01408. Lineage (GTDB taxonomy): Bacteria > Actinomycetota > Actinomycetes > Streptomycetales > Streptomycetaceae > Streptomyces. The sequence goes on from NZ_JAPEPJ010000007.1 coordinate 488, forward strand.
TTGGTGTTCCAGGCCCCCCTGGCGCGCGACATGTCAGCCTCTCCGCGATGGCCTTATGTGAACTGGGCGTGCCATTAATTAAACTGACCCTACGTGAGACGAATAATGGTCCGGAGTCCAGCCCCGGGAATAGTGCCGAACGGAACGGAATGGCTGATTTCACCTTCCCCTTCTGACTGAATTCGGCTGCCCGCTGGCTGAGAACCATCCGTGTCAGAACGCACGCCATACCATCACGAGCCTGAGGGCCCTGGGCGGCAGGCTATTCGGGCGGCCTCAGAGTGCCACCCTCTCCAGCGTGTGCCGTCCACCTGCGGGCCTGGCACCCCGAGGCGCAGCACCTCCGAAGTCACCGGCATGCCAGTGGCGGCGTCACCTGTTCGCGTAGTCCTCCACGTAGGTGGCGATCAGCTGGAGCAAGGCGTCTGCCCGGTGCCGGTCCTCGCGCTGAGCGCGCAGTGCTGTGTCAGCGGCCCGGAGGCGGGCGAGGGCGGCCGGTTCACCGTCGGCCACATCCTCCACCACGGGAGTGGTGACCAGGTCCAGGCACTCGGTGAGCAGCCGCCGGGTGGCGGGGGCCGGTGTGCTGGGGTCGGGGTCGGTGTACCCGGTGGTCAGATAGCGAGCGGGATCGGAGAGGCTCCTGCCGACGACGGCGCCGTGCTGGACGAGGAGCGCTACATCGGGGGCGATGCCAATGCGGGCTTCCAGAGGTTCGTCCAGGACTTCGAGGTCGCGCAGACAGGTCAGCACGGCGTCCCCGGGGGTGCGGCACAGCACCGTGCACCTCTCATGCCGGAAATCCCGGGCCTCGTCGGTACGGAGCCCGCCCGGGCGTACAGCAGGAGTGAGGGGAAGGCGGGCGACTTCCTCGGCGGAGGCGGACTCCTCCGGGCGGTGGAGTCGTGCCCCGACCAGCTCTCGGCTGCCGTTGTCGAACCGGAGGATCTCAGGGGCGTCCCACAGCCGGTCCTGGCGCCGGACGGATTCCGCCGGATTGCGACGGGCGTTCGCGGGGAAGGGCCGAAGAGGTCCTGACCCGCCGACGAAAGTGGAGATGCCGTGCCCCTGTCGACCGCGGAGCGCGAGGCCTTCCTCGCTGAACCGCACATCGGATCGCTGGCCGTCGCCCGCCCCGAGAAGGACCGGGCGCCGCTCGTCGTGCCGGTCTGGTACGGCTACCGGCCCGGGGGCGAGCCATGGGTGCTGATCTTCGCTGATTCCGTCAAGGCCCGGCTGATGGCCGACACGGGCCGATTCTCCCTGCTGGCCGAACGTGTCACCCCGACCGTCCGCTATGTCTCCGTCGAGGGCCCGATCGTCTCCACCGAGGCCACCACGGACGACGAACACCGGACGATGGTGGAGCGCTACCTGCCCCCGGAGTCCGCCGCGGTATACCTGGAACGCGCGGCGAACGAAGTCGGCCGTCAGATCACTGTCCGAATGCGCCCCGAACACTGGTTCTCCGCTGACCTGGGCGCCGTCTGAGCCCGGGGGCCCCGCGACAGTGATCCTGCCGCGCCGCTCAGCGAAGATGGTGCGGCCCACCCCTACCAGCGGGGAGCGGTACGTTCAGCACACGAGGAGTGCCGCGCGGATGCGCGCTTCCGGCCCCGGCTCAAGTCCCGGCCACCGTCCTGTTCCTGGCACAAGCCCATGATCGCCGATGTCGCCCCCGGGTCGCCGGCATATCGCTTACGACGGTCTCGCACACCCTCAACGGGCTCGGCGAGGTCGATCCGCGGACCCGGCCGATCGTCACGCTGGCCTTCTCGTACGCCGTGTGGTGGTCGTCGCCGGACTCCTCATCCGGCGTCCACACCAGTTCCATTTTCCACTCCTGCCGCGGCGGGAGCGCAGCGATCCTCCTCTCCAGGGAGGACTGTCCGCCCGGCTCGTCGGCATAGTCGGCGTAGAAAGCAGCCGAGTCGGACAGGTACGCCTTGATGTCGGTGCCCAAGGAGCAGCGGCCGGTCCAGCCAGGTTTCTTCAGCGCCTCCACGGCCAGCTTTTCCGTCGGAGCGAGCCACGGCATCACGCCTTCGAGCGATGCCGTCGCTTCCTCCTTGTCGAACCCCATCCACGTGAGCGCCAGCCTCTAGCCGTCGACGCCCTGCTGAGGGAGGAAGCGTGAGGTTTCCATCAGGACGGGCAATGCCATCCGCGGGTCACGCCTCCATGGCGGGTACCGGGCGACTCTGCGGCAGCGGTGGCTGGCCTTCTTCGTCGAGCGCCGTCATCAGCCGCTCCAGTTCCCCAGCAGGAGTCGGGTCAGACCGGTCAGGTGGTCATCGTGCAGGGCCAGGTCCTGGCGCTCACCCACCATGACCTCCAGGGCTATGTCGGGGCCGAGAGGCCGGGCATCGAAGCTGATGCCGCTCTTCGCCCGCTCACCCGGGCGCTCCAAAATGCGCGCTCGCCAAGGGAGGCGCCTTCCCATCGCTGGCGAAGCTGGAGCTGGCGACTGCGGCCCCGGCTGGCGGAAAGCACTCGGAGCGTCCGTGTGCCGGGTTGCGTGTGGGCGGGCCGATGTACCGGTGCGGAACCTCGCCGGTCCCCCAGTTCAGCGAGCGGAAGGTCCTTCAGCCTGCGCTCGTACCGATCGTGGACTCGGTCTGAGAAGCGGCCGCAGTCCGGAATGGCAGAGCCGGCCGCGCGGCCTCTCGCCACCACCTCGACCACGCCGAACGCGGCCGTGACCGCCTCGACATCCACATCGTCGATCCCGGCGAACACCAGCGAGTCCCAGAACGGTGCATCAGTCTCCATGACCAGCACCATCACCGTCCACAACCGACAGCAGCAGCGGCCAGCAGATACCTGAGGGAGCGTCAATTCGGATCGTTGGACGACAAGGCGTACGCGGTCTTACCCGAACCCGTCTCCTCGCAATCGAACATCAGGGTAACGCTCCGCGACGACTCCCCAAGATCTGTGCCAGAACCAATTCTCGTGAACATCGGCGGGCACGTGGATCACCGACTGGCTCGCAGACCGCTGAACAAACGCCGCCCGTTGAAGTGAACGAAGCCACCCCTCTGAGCGCCTATCAGGTTGTCTCGCGACGGAGCTGCTGCGAGAACCTGTGCGGCGCTCAGAGAGCGCATACAACCGCTAAAACGGGGCTACTGCGGGCTGCCCGTGTGCTTCAGAAACGCGACAGCCGGTTGAAGGACGGAAGGAGCATACTCAGCACCTTCTCAGCCCGCGCCCCCCGCTTCGGGTCCGGATGCAGCACAGCGAAGAGCGCACAAAAAGTGACCAGTCCCAGAGGGACGAGGACGACAGAGCCAATAAGCCAAGTAGGCACGGACAACCCCAACGAAGTCGGTGGTGTCCCGCCGCCTACGTCTCGCCGACCCGAATCCGGCTTCGTAGTGCTGGGAATGAACGGCTCCAGAGTCATGATCGGCTTTGATTGGAATCGCTAGGGCTCGGGTCCGGCCGGCCCAGTGTGCGCGCCAGCCACCATTCTACGTCCATGGCCGATCCTCAAGGGGCCACTTGATGAACCACTGTTGCCGAGGCTTCCCCCCTGCCGCCGCAGAACGTACCCGCCCTCGGCAGCCAGGGAGGCGAGGAGCGCTACCCGACAGACCGGCCCGGCAAGGGCGGGTTTCGCCGCGCGGGCCCAAAACGTCACCGGAGGGGCCAGTTGTCCAGTGTCATCCAACCCAGTCGTCGTCTCATCGACGGCAGGCGACTGGCCTTTTGTCTCAACCAACGCAGTCGTCGCAGGTCAGCGGTTCGATTTGATGACACCACCTCCGATCCCTCTCGATCATCCTCGACCATCCACAGATACGGGTGGATTTCCTGCTGAATCGGACAAGGTGGCGTCGGCTGCTGAAGCGCTGCTGGCCGTAGGACGTGAGACCCATACGGGCCGTGATCAACTGTCGGTTGCAAGTCGGCGATGACAAAGCCCTGGCTTTGCGGCGACTGGATTGGGTGACACAGCCTGTTCCTGGAAGTGCCAGCTCCGCCGCGCCGATCGGCGATAGACGTCGAGCCGCTGACCTGCGACGACTGCGTTGGATGAGACGAGACGCCAGTCGCCTGCCTTCGATGAGACGACGACTGGGTTCGATGACAACGGACAGCCAGTGACGCGGGGAGAGAGGAGGTAGATGACCGCTGTCATCCAATCGAGGCCTTTGACAGCGAACCCAGTCGTTTCGGCTTTCTTGCCAGCGAACCTAGTCGTACGAGGTGACGCGCTGGGGGAGCTCAACCAGACGGCGTGACCGGAGACCACATGCCGAACCACTGCTCGGCGCCCCACTCCTCGAACCGTTGCACCTCGGTGAACCCCAGCTTCGCCGCGAGGCGCATCGAGCGGTCGTTGGCAGTCTGGGTGCAGAGCACCACCGGCTCGCCGGGAAGCGCGTCGGCGAACCAGCCGAGCGCCGCCGCGCACGCCTCGGCGGCATACCCGCATCCCCACGCCTCCGGCAGGAACATATAGCCGAGCTCGGCCTCCCCGGCGTCCGGACGGACATGCCCCGGATGCTCCGCGTCGCGCCGATCGAGCGTGATCGTGCCGATCATCGCTCCGTCGAGATCGATCACGAAAAGGCCAGAGCGCCGACCGGGCAGTTCAGGCACCGCGCGTTCGAGCTCGTCACGGGGTCGAGGGCCACCGAGGTAGGTGTGCACCTCCGGCGAGGCGAACAGTTCGATGAACGCCGCACGGTCCCGGGCATCGGACTCGCGAAGCAGGAGCCGTTCGGTCCTTATCGGGGCAGGTGGCCAGGCGACGGGTCCGAGCTCAGTCATGGCGGGCAACCTATCGCACACCCGTGAGCATGATCCGAAAGGCCCAGGCCAGAGATCTGATCGAGCCCTGTCATTCAACATAGTCGCCGCAGGTCAGCGCCCACCTATCGACTAACTTCACTGTCAAAGGACAGTAGAGCGCGCGGGTTATCTGGCAAGACTGTTCAGCAGACTGGCACCGCGGGGAGCCAGGGGCTCAGGCCCCTGTGCGTCGACTCAGGCGTCTTCCGTCAGGTGACGGACGACTGTGTCAGGACCAGGCGACATGAGCGTTTCGTGCCCGTCCTCGAACCGCACCCTGTAGGGCGGCGTACCGTCCGGGCCCAGCACCTCAACCACCTCTGCCGATCGGTCATGCTGACCGACCGTGCGGCCGTGAACCAAAAGGCGGTCGCCCACACTTGCTCGCATATCGGCTGGCTCCTCTCTGGGCGGGACAGGGAAGCCCAGCGCCTCCTTCGGCCGCTGAGCAGTGCTGCACGCCCAAGCCAATCAGATAGCGACCGGAGTATCACTGTCCGCCACGGAAGCGGATCGCGATCTGGACCTGTGCCACCGAAAGTCAGCCCAGGCGGCGGGTGAGCCGGACGAGCACCGTCAGTGGCCACCCGAGCCACGCCCCGGCGTCAGCCACGCCTCCCGTTTGAAAGCGGGCACGGTCCCGCGGTCGCCAGCGGTGGTCAGGCGCCCGGCGGGGCACCGCAGGCCCGCAAGGGCTGAGGAGCTACCGACCCGATGCCCCCAGCGCCGGCCCCGGGTCAGCGCCCGAGACCGCTGCCGCGGCTCTGGTCCGGCGCGGGCGGCTGGTAGGCGCGCTCGTCCTCGTACTGCTGGGCCTGGCGTGCGACCTCGGCTTTGGCCTGGGCCTGGCTGGCCCGGGCCCGTTGGGCGGTCTCGGTGCGCTGGCAACGGCCAGCGTCGCGACGGTTGCCCCCCGTCGGGGCCTCCGTGAAGGGCAGCGCCCGGGCATCCGTGGACGAACGCTGTGGAGCCTACGATCCCGAGCGCAGCCCCAGGACACTGTGCTGCACCACGCCCGCGGGAAGATCGCTCTTCCCCGAAGCCCGAGCAGTCAACTCCAACAGGCCGGCCCGGAGGTCAGCGGCGGGCTCACCGAGGACGATCGCGCTGATGACCAGCTCCAGCATCAGGCACTCGTAGTCATCGCCCGGGCTCCGGTAGCGCTTGCCATCGGCTTCCACCAGAGCAGAGGCGATCTTCCTCCCGCCACCAGGCGTGAGGGCGAAGGACACCGCATAGACGCAATGACCGGTCCAGCTCCGGTGCATGAAGAGGACGTCTTCTTCAGCGAAGACGTTCCACTTCTCGTCCATGTCCCGAGCTCGATATCCGCACCGGATCCGGTCCCAGTCTTCGTCCGTCCATACACGATCCGGCAGCTGAGGCACCGGCCTGGGCGTGCTGATCGGGTGGAGGCGCCGGAAGGACTCTCGGGTGAGCGGGGCATCGGCAGTCATGACGTGATCCTACGGAAGCGCCCTTCTGGCCGGACAGGGAATTAGAGGTCCTAACAAAGGCGTTGGACGTGTCGGTGGGTGATGAGGCAGGTGGCGAGTCCGAGGAAGGCTTCGTGGATGTCGTCGCGTCGTTCCCATCGGATCCGTAATCGGCGGAAGCCGTGGAGCCATGCGATGGTCCGCTCCACGACCCACCGGTGGATGCCGAGGCCGGAACCGTGCGGGACACCGCGGCGGGCGATCACCGGTTTGACGCCCAGCGCCCAGACGAGACGGCGGTATTTGTCGTGGTCGTAGCCACGGTCGCCGAGCAGGGTGTCGGGTCGGTTGCGTGGCCGTCCGACCAGGCCTGCGACAGAGGGGATCTTCTTCAGCAGGGGTATCAGCTGGGTGATGTCGTTGCGGTTGCCGCCGGTCAGTGAGACGGCGAGTGGGATGCCCTGGCCGTCGACGATGAGGTGGTGCTTGCTGCCCGGACGTGCGCGGTCGACCGGGCTGGGACCGCTTTTGGGCCCCGCCGAGCTGCCCTGACGTGGGAGGAGTCGATCACCGCCCTCGACCAGTCCAGCTTCTTCGCGACCCGCAGCTTCTTCAGCAGCACCAGGTGCAGTTGGTCCCAGACGCCGGCATCGTTCCACGCGGCCAGACGTCGCCAGCAGGTCATGCCTGATCCAAAGCCCAGCTCCTGCGGCAGGTACTCCCACTGAATCCCGGTATGCAACACGAACAGGATCCCGCAGAGGGCCTGCCGGTCCGGCACCCGAGGGCGTCCCTCCACCTGCTTCGGCGCCGGATCAGGCAGCAACGGCTCGATGAGCGACCACAGTTCATCCGACACGATCCATGGCCGCGACTGACGTTTCCCCACAGCCAGACCAACGACCATCCGAACCGAAAGTCACATGATCAACAGCTTCTGTTAGGACCTCTTACAGCCGCCGCGGCCGGCCCTCCCTCACATCGCGCGAGCCCCGGCTGGCGAGGTGCCTCGTGCGTTGGCGCCCCGCCTCCGCAGCTCGTACTCAGGGGCGGCCGACGGAGGTGTACCGGAATCCGATCTCGCGCAGGCGGGTCGGGTCGAGGAGGTTGCGGCCGTCGAAAAGGACGGGTGTGTGCATGGCGCTGTGAGCCTCCTTCCAGTCGATCTCGACGAGTTCGGGCCACTCGGTCACAATCACCGCGGCGTCCGCACCGGCGAGTGCCTGCTGCGGGGTCGGGAGGCGGGTGACGGAGTCCCACGGCTCCCCGGCGGCCGGGCGGGCGAGGGGGTCCCAGGAGCGTACGTGTGCGCCTTCGGCGAGCAGGCGGCTGGCGAGCACGGTGGAGGGTGCCTCGCGCATGTCGTCGGTGCCCGGCTTGAAGGCCATGCCCAGGAGGGTGACGTGCTTGCCTGCGAGGTCGCCCAGCTCGTCCTTGAGGTGCTGAATCGCGCGGCGCTTTTGGATGTTGTTGACGTTAATGACGGCGGTGAGGAGCTGGGGGTGGAAGCCGGTGTTGGAGGCCATCTGGCGCAAGGCCTCACTGTCCTTGGGGAAACAGGAGCCGCCCCAGCCGATCCCCGGGCGCAGGAAGTGGGCGCCGAGACGGTGGTCCATGCCGACGGCCCCGAGAACCTCGGTGACGTCGGCGCCGGTGTTCTCGCAGAGGGTGGCGATCTCGTTGGCAAAGCTGATCTTCGTTGCGAGGAGGGCGTTGGAGGCGAGTTTGACCATCTCGGCGGACTTGACGTCCATCGTGGCGACGGGGGCGTTGATGCCGGTGTGTAGGGCGGCGACCAGGGCGCCGGCGGTGTCGTTGTCCTGTCCGATCACGATGCGGTCGGGGGCCATGAAGTCGGTGATGGCTCGGCCTTCGGCGGTGAACTCGGGGTTGGAGACGTAGCCGACGTGGGAGAGCCCGATCTCGTCGAGCAGGGCGCGGGCGCGGGCGCCGGTGCCGACGGGGACGGTGGACTTCATGACGACGGCGCGCAGGTCGTGGGCGTCGGCCAGGGAGCGGACGACGGCAAAGACTCGCGAGAGGTCGGCGTCGCCGGAGGCGGAGGGCGGGGTGTCCACGCACACGTAGGCGATCTCGGCGCTGGTGACGGCCTCGGTGAGGTCCTGGGTGAAGGTGAGGCGTTCCTTGTTGCGGGCGATCATGTCGCCGAGGCCGGGTTCGTGGATGGGGACGTCGCCGGCGTTGAGGATGCGGACGCGTTCGGGGTTGATGTCCCGGACGGTGACGTGGTGGCCCAGCTCGGCGAGACACGCGCCAGTCACCAGGCCGATGTATCCGGCGCCGAACACCGCGATGCGTCGCTCTGCCATGGTCTGTCCATTCTCTTCGTACGGGTTCAGGCGGGTTGATCTCATCTGCCCGGATGGCGCCCTGATCTCGGGCGCCACCCTACTCGGCTGTGCTTGGACGCCCGGAATCGCGTCGCGGGGGGGCGACCCGGCGGGGCAGGTGGGCCGGGCCTTCAGGTGATTCAGGTCCGGGCGGCGAGGACTCGGTCGTAGATGTCGAGGTAGCGGGGGGTGAGAGAGCGCCAGGAGTAGCGGTCGAGGGCGAACCGGCGGGCTGCCTCGCCGCGGCGGGTGAGCTCTGCGGGGTCGGTGAGTGCCTGCTCGATGGTGGTGACGAGGTCGGCGAGGTCGCCGGGGGCGGGGAGCCAGCCGGTCGCGTGGGGGCCGTTGGTGGTGACGTAGCCGAGGGGGCCGCCGCTGGCGGAGGCGATCACGGGGGTGCCGGAGGCCATCGCTTCGAGGTAGATCAGTCCGAAGGGCTCGTCGACGGATGGGGCGGTGAGGAGGTCTGCGCAGTGCAGGCCGTCGATGAGGTCGCTGTGGGGGCGCCAGCCGGCGAAGTAGACGTCGTCGGTGATGTGGAGGTCGCGGGCGAGAGTATGGGGGTGGTCTCCCTCCCATTCGCCGGGGTGGCCTCCCAGGATCAGCAGTGCGGTGCGTACAGGGGTGCGATCGCGCAGGGCGGCGATGGCCTGCAGGAGGAGGTTGAGGTGCTTGAAGGCGAGGAAGCGGCCCATCCACAGCAGGAGTGGGCGACGGCGGCCCTGATCGTCGTGGAGCATGCGGCGGACGTCGGCGGTGGTGTAGCGGATAGTGCCGGGGCCTGGCCGGGGAGCCATCCCTGGGGATCGTCGACGAGCCACCGGTGGAGGGTCTTGTAGCGGTCGGCCTCGACGAAGGCCGCGGGCGGGGTGAAGCGGTCGGTGTCGACGCCGTTGGGCACCAGGTCGATCCGGCTGTCGGGGATCTCCACCAGCGACTGGGCGAGGGCGCGGTCCTGTTCGGAGATGACCACGATCCGGTCGCTGGCGCGGGCGTACGCGCGTAGGCGGTTCATCCAGTGGGGCGCCGGTCGTGCCCGCCGGCCGGGCCCGTGCTGGTCGCCCACGGCCTGGACAATGCAGCTGCCGCACTGGCCACGTTCCCGCTCCACCGGACCCGCCCGTACGGGGAGGACACCGTGAGCGTCGACATCGCCCACGACCAGCCCCCAAGCACAGGGCATCCGGCACGTCACCGGCTGCCGGACAACCCGGTGACCTTCGACGAGTACCGGCGGGCATGGGACCCCCGCACCGAGTACGTCACCACCCTGACCCTCCCGGCTGAGCTGTGCGCCGGCCTCGGAGCCGACTGGATCAACGCGCTTGCCAACCGGCAGGAGACCGCAGCATGACCACCACGAACACGGGCACGGGCACGGGCACGGCAACGGGCACGGGCACGGCAACGGGCACGGCAACGGGCACGGCAACGGCAACGGCAACGGCAACGGGCGGAGCCTGGCTGACTCAGCTGCGGATGAACACCCGGAACAAGAACGCACTGCGGGACCTGGCGGACGGCAACCAGCTG
>NZ_JAPEPJ010000008.1 GCF_026340255.1 Streptomyces sp. NBC_01408
GGCCGATCAAGAACCAGTGGGTGTGGACAGGCCGGCGAGGAAGGGCCCCCGAACACGGCTGGTGGGGCAGTGGTGTGGTGTCCGAGCCGCTTCACGCCCTTCAGGAGATCATCCTGTCGGTGAATGCGGTGATCATGCCAAAGAGGTGTCACGCGATGGGGTGCGCGCCCACCCTCGGCCGGCTGACTGGCCACCCCGGAGCGGACCGGACGTCAGACGGCAAGCTCAGGGCCTGGCGTACCAGCCGTTCACGCCGCTGCCTTCCGACGGGTCGTACGACTGGTGCAGTCCGAGCAGCGCGGCCACAAGCCGGGGGTCCCAGCTTCCGTCGAGGACCCGGTACTCGTCCGCGACCCCCCGGAAGACGAGGTGCGCCCGGCGTGAGGAGTCGCGCCAGATCACCCTGCGCGGCTTGCCGAAGGCGTCGTCGCCCTCGCCGAGCAGGGACAGGATCAGCCACACCAGGCTCACGGGCAGGCCGACGGGCCACCACACCGCCCACCAGAACAGGCGCCCACGGAAGCCGCGCACGGAGTGTCCGGTCACCGATTCGACGGTCCAGCGCGCGCGGGCACCGCGCAGGGCGCGTCCGCGCCGGTACGTGATCCGGCCCAGCGGGGCACCGTACGGGTCGTCGACGCGGTACACGGCGGGGCGTCCGCTCACGCGCGAGGCTGTCTCCTCCGTCGACACCCGGGCGATCGCGGTCTGGCCCTCACCGACGACGTCGAAGGTACGGGCGGAGGGGTGCGCGGCGCTTCCGTGGCCGTCGGGCAGGCGGCAGAGCAGCCCGATGGCGATATGCCCTTCGTGTCCCGCGCCGTCGCCGTGGCGGACGACGACCGGCAAGGACGTCCCGTACCGCACGTTGTACGTCATCCGCCCCTGGGCCATGCTCTGTCCTTCCCCCGCGTCGCCGCACGGCGGCGCTTGTGGCCCTCATGATCTCATTCGCCGTTCAGAGACATCCGGAGGGGAAGCCCTGGGCCACGAAGAGCCACTTCACGCGACCGTCGGGCACTCTCCACAGGGCCTGCACCGGTTCGTGTCCCGAAGGGGCCGTCACATCGGGAGAGACAGACGCACGCGCCCGCCGCTCTTGCCGGTCGGGCCGGGTCAGGCGGGCAGGGCGGGTGGCCAGTCCGGGGCGGGGTCCTCGGAGAGCAGGGGGCGCAGGGCGCCGACCGCCGCGCCGATGCAGGTGTCCCGCAGCTCGGTGCGGGTGCAGGTCTCGCGCGTGAGCCAGTCCACGCACAGCACCTGGACGAACACGAGCCAGGCCTTCAGTGCCGCGGAGACGGCGGAGTGCGTGCGTTCGTCTGCGAGCGGGAGCCCACCGAGCAAGCGTGAGCGCAGGGCGTCGAGTTCGTCCGTCATGATCGTCTGGATGACAGGGTCGCCCGCCAGCACCCGGTTCGCGGCCAGGACGGCGTGGCGGTTGGTGATGAAGTAGTCGAGGTGGGCGTCCAAGCCCTGGGTGAGCTGCTCGACGAGCGTGGCGCTGGGATCGAACGTGGTCGCCTCCAGTAGCCGATCGGTCGCCTGCTGGTAGACCGCGGCGAAGAGGGCGTGCTTGCTCGGGAAGTGCTGGTAGAGCAGGGCGCGGGATACGCCGGCCTGCCGGGCGACGTCCTCCATCAGCACGTCGTCGTAGGGAGCGGCGGAGAACAACTGGGCTCCGACGGTGAGCAGTTGGGCACGGCGGTCGGCGGGGGGCAAACGTCGGCGGGGCGGCATGCACCCAGATTACTACTTGACACGCATCTATTAAGGGGGGCTACCCTCAAGCTAACTAGACGCACGTCAACTAAGTGGGGTGGAGTCATGGCCAAGGCACTCCGGGTGTTCGCATGGGTGATGGGCCTCGCCTGCACGGCGATCGGGCTGTTCCACGTGGTCGGCGGCAATGCCGCGATTCCGGGCGAGGCCGACGCCGGCCCCACTCTGGACAGCCTGGGCCGGTTCCTCGGCGCGATCTTCGCCGGGTACGGGCTGGCCTGGCTGTGGGCGGCCCGGCAGGACCCCGTCCCGGCGAAGGTGGTGCGGTGGCTCGCGGTGGTTTTCCTGCTGGGCGGCGTGGGGCGGCTGCTGTCCCTGGCGGTGCACGGGTGGCCGCACTGGTTCCAGGTGGCGCTGACCGTGATCGAGCTGGTCTTCCCGCCAGTCTGGTTCTGGCTGGCGGATGCCGACGAGCGGGCGGCCCGGGAGCGGCGGCCCGCGGGTGCGCCGGCCGCCGGGCCGTCTCTTCCGGATCTTGCCTGACCCGCGCCGCCCGGCACCGCACCCCGCCGGCATCGCACCCCGCCGCGTTGTGGAGACACCCGAGTACGTCCAGTAGTCGGGCGCCTCTCCGCCTCCCCGCCTTTCGATGCACGGCGCCGGACGACGGGGGCTCATCCGGCAAGATCCGGAAGAGATGGCCCAGACCCTGGTGCGGGCCTCGGAAACCGAGGGCACCAGCGCCTTCGTCCTCCCGGCCCTGCGGCTCGCGCTGATCCTGGCGGTGGGCCTCCTCGCCGATGCGCTGGCGGGCCTGCGCCCGGCTCGGCACGCGGCCCGGCTGAATGTCCCGCGGGCCATCACCCAGGAGTTAGGGACCCCCATATGCCCGAACCCGTTTACCCGGCCCAGGACCCGCACACCCGAACCGCACTCAGAACCCCCGTCCGTACCGCGATCCGTCCCGTCCCCAGCCGAAATGCCGTTGGAGGCACCTGAGATGTCAGCTCAGACCATCCCACCCGCAGGCGAGCGCGAGAGGGCGGGGCTGTCCGCTCCGGCAGCCACCGGCGGCGTCATCACCATCGCGCTGTTCATCGTCCTGTTCTTCGTCAGCGGCTTCCTCAACGCCGAGATCCCCAAGCCCGACGCGCCGCTGAAGGAGATCACCGA
>NZ_JAPEPJ010000009.1 GCF_026340255.1 Streptomyces sp. NBC_01408
CCTTCGGCGTTCTCAGCCGCCAACCGCCGCGTTGCCGCTTCTGGATTGAAAGCCTGGCAGGGCGCATTGAACGTGTTCAAACTCTCTGACAGTATTGCCGCCGGGGAGCCCGCCGGAGCAGCGGTGATGTAGATCCGCGTGCCCTTGTGACGGGCTTTGCCGTGAGACCCGGAGGTCACGACGTGGTTATTGCCTTTCTTGTCTTCATGGCTCTGGGTGCGGTCGTGGTCGTCACGCCGGGCGCGGCCCTCGGTTACGCCTTCGTTGTGACGAGCGGCAGGTTGTCACTCGGCGCCAGGGTCCCGTTGCTGCTGGTCCTGGCGGCGGCTTCGGCAGTGGCGTGGATGGGCGTGGCAGGGGCCGCAGGCAACTGGCGGCCGGCCATCATGGTGCTGTCGTTCACCGCGACACTCGTCTCGGGAGCCACGTTCCTCGTGCACGAATCCCGTCAGCGGCGCGCACCTCGGTTTCCCACCGTGGTGTGGCCTGGCTGGCATCCGCCAGCCGACCCGAGGTGACTGCCAGGAACTGGTGGGTCAGCGTTCTGTCCGGCGGATCACAGCGTTGTCTCTTCACGCCCAGCTTCCCCGAACTGCGCAGTGTCAGCTGAGTGGCGGAGTGTCGCATCATCGGGTCGTGTCCTGGGCCCGTGTTCCTCGTTGCAGCGGACATGAAGAAGATCATCATTGCTGCCGCGCTGGTCCTTGCCAGTATCGGCCTCGCCGCGCCCGCGCACGCCGACAACGACTCCAACTTCGGCGGCGGCGTCAACGCCGCCAACAACTGGAACTTCACGGCCGCCGCTGTATGCCTCCAGGAAGTCGCTGTGGTCCCCGTCCTCGGCGACTGGGTGGGCGACCACGCCAACAACTGCTCCAACGGCAACGTCCTCGACCACTCGAAGTAGCGCTGCGCTCCAGCGCCTATTCAACAGCTGCGCTGTCGGGGCAGTTGGTGAGTGCTGCGAAGTTTCACCGACCGGTGACAGGTTCTGACGGAGCCTCGCTTTCAGCAGGGGGTGGTCTTGGATCCCAGTTTCTATCCGCAGTCCGGAATGAGGCATGGTTTCGGTGTGTTCGACAGAACCGGGGGTTGACCGCTAAATCCCGCTTGGTCCGTCCTGCTGCGCTATAGGAGGTCGGCGGCGGGGATGCAGTTTCGGGATGGTGAGAGGTCCTGGCAGGGCAAGGATGCGAACGTCCGGGGATGAAAGGTACGTTTCACTCTCTGTCCGGCATTGCCCGCGGGTCTAGGCTCGGGCCGTGGGACAGCCTGAGCAGCGCGCCGAAGGCGTAGGACCGTTCACGACCCGGCTTACTTGGCACCGCGCTGAGGGGGAGACGGTGGTGTGGGAGTCGCGGCTCGCGCGTAGGCGTGGGGCGCTGTCGGTCCGCGGTTCGGGAGACGCGGTCACCGTGTCCCCGAGTGCCGATGCCGAGGCCCTGGGCCGCCTTCGAAGGCTCAACACCGTCGCCTCTGGTGCGTTTGTCATCGGCGGAGCACTCTTCGCTCTCGGCGCCGCCGTCGCCCAGTTCGGCTCGGGCGACGCGGTCGAGAGTGCCGCGGTCTACTTCGCGGGCGGACTGTTCTTCAACATCGGGGGTTACACCTCGCTCTTGCAGGTGCTGAACGCGCCTCGCCACTCCCAAGGGGGCGGTCCACTGGTCACGGCCGACTGGAGGTGGTGGGGGTACGAGCCGATGCGCTTGGACTGGCTGAGCACGTTCGTGCTGTTCGTAGGGACGCTCGTGTTCGGTGTCAATCTGTTGGACTCCTTCCTGCAGGGGCTTACCGTCCAGCAGACCAACAGGCTGATCTGGACTCCCGACGTGGTCGGATGCGTGCTGTTCCTGATCTCGGGACAGCTCGCGTTCGTCGAGATCTGCCATCGGTCCCGGCCCTGCGTCCACTCGCGCAGCCTCGGCTGGTGGGTTGTTGCCGTGAATCAACTCGGGTCGGTGCTCTTCATGGTTTCGGCACTCGCCGCGTTCACCCGGCCCGCCACCGGAAGCCTGGTCAACACCGACATCGCCAACTGGGGAACGTTGTCCGGCGCACTGTGCTTCTTGCTCGGCGGCGTACTCCAGGCCTTCGAACGACCCTAGGAAGCCGGTTGGCTCCGTGGCGTAGTAGACAGCCCCCCTTTATGCCCCGCAAGCCAGGCTCCGGCTCGGGCGCCGCACCCTGCTCCGCTGCCCGCGTAGCGGGCTGGTCCTGGAGGCGGAGCCGGAAGGACAGGGGTGCGAGTGGAGCGGACACCCCCAACGGGCCGTAGGTCCGGACCCCGTGAAACGGGGTCATCTCCCAAGCGAAGCGAGGGAGCAGGTCCGGTGGAGCGAAGCGAAACCGGAACCAGTCCGAAGCGAAGCGAAGGACACCGGCCGAAGGCCGGCTTTGGCCCGCGAAGCGGGCCCCGCCGAGCGAAGCGAGGCGGTTCCCTTGGGCGAGCGCAGCGAGGCCCCTCGTTGCCTAAGCGCGCAGCGC
>NZ_JAPEPJ010000010.1 GCF_026340255.1 Streptomyces sp. NBC_01408
CGGTTCCCCCCGGCCGGTTCTCCCCGCCACGTTCCCGCGTCCGGGCAGTTCGCGCGAACGGGGACCAGGCTCGGCCCCGCACCACATCGGGCCCGCGTACCCGACCCGCGCCACCCGAGCGGGACGTGAAGCGGAACGGTCACGAGGGCAGGACCGCCGGGGAGACGGCGGACCGCACCAGCAGGCGCGGGCTTCCCGAGCCCGTCGCGGGCAGTGACCACAGGTCGCCGCCGAAATCGCCCGGGAGCGAGTACAGCAGCGTCCCGTCGTCGTACCAGAGGGCCTGGTCGTCGACGCTCCGCTGCTCCGCCAGCCCGGTTTCCGCGCCGGTGGCGAGATCCAGGACGTACAGGCGCCAGGGGGCGTCGTCGGGCAGGCCGGCCACCCTCTTCTTGAACGCGATCCGGTCACCGTCGGGGGAGAGCGAGGGGCATTCCACGTTGTCGCGCAGCACGCGCAGTTCACGGGCCCCCAGGTCGCCCTCGACCAGGTGCGTCCGGCCTCCCGTGGCGAGGGTCGCGTAAAAGCGGTTGTCGTCGGCGGCGAAGGTCACCCCCCAGAAGTTGTGGTCGGCCGCCTGACGGCGCCGGCCCCCGTCGAGCACCGCGAAGTCCTCAAGGCTCGGGACGAGTACGCCCGACCGGGTGTCGTAGAGGGCGGTACGGGTGGAGAAGCTGCCGCCCGCGTACGAGTCCCCGCTGACGAACACCGTCCAGGCGAGCAGCCGGCCGCTGGGGGAGACCCGCGCGCGCGTGGGCGTACCCGGGACCTCGAAGGAACGGACCGGCCGGAGCGCGGAGTCGAGGACCAGCGCCTCGTAGCGCGGCACGACCCCGCCCGCGCGGCGCAGGCACACGCCCGTGCCCGCGGCCGCGTGGAAGCGCAGGCAGCCCTGGGGCGCGGTGGTACGCGCGTCCGCGGGCGCCGTCAGCGGCACCGAGGCGATCATGTCGCGGTCCGGCCCCCAGGCCAGATTGCGGAACAACAGCCGGCCCGGCTGCTCCAGGCCGACCGCGCCGGACGACGCGCGGGGCCCGCCCGGGCGGGCCTCCTCGCGATCGCCGGCCCGGTCCGCGGCCCGGACCACCGACACCACGGCCGTCGCCGCCAGCAGGGCGGAGAACAGCACCAGGAGGAGGACCTTGCGCAGGGTGTGCGTCATCGCAGAGCTCCCTTGCCGAGCAACCCGACTGCCGCCAGTGACAGGGCGAGACCTGTGGCCGCGCCGGCCAGCGCGACACCGGGGCCCGCGTACGTCCAGCCGGCGCCGAAGAGCAGCGCCCCCGCGAAGCGGGCCAGCGCCTGCGCCGTCTGGACCACGGCCATGCCGCTCGCCCGCAGGCGCGCGGGCAGCAGCGGTCCCGCGGCCGCCATCAGGACGCCGTCGGTGGCCGCGTAGAACGCGCCGAGGAGGAACAGGACGAGCACGGCCGGGGCCGCGCCGCCCAGCGGGGAGAGGAGCAGCAGGTACGCCGCCGCCAGCGCGGCGTGGCCCGCCAGGAAGACGGGGCCGCGCCCGGCCCGGTCCGCGAGCCTGCCCAACGGGACGGCGAGCAGCAGGAAACCGGCCGCGGTCGCCACCGGCAGCAGCGGGAAGGCGGCGGCGGGCAGGTCGAGGCGCCGCTGGAGCAGCAGGTAGACGAAGGAGTCCCCGACGGTGAACACGCCGAGCAGGGCCGCGGCCAGCGCGAGGCGCCGCACGCCGCGGTCGCGGAGCACGGTCGTCAGCCCCCGCCCGCCGGGCGGTGCGGGAGTCCGGGCCGGGCGGGTGCGGATGTCCCGTACGAACAGCGCGAGCAGCAGCACCGCGAAGGCCGCCACGCAGAAACTCACCGTGAACACGGCCTCGTAGGCGTCGTGCGCCACCCACAGCACACCGAAGGCGGCGAGCGGGCCGAGGAGCGCGCCGGCCGTGTCCATGGCCCGGTGCACCCCGAAGGCCCGGCCCTGCCCCTCGGGTGTGGCGGACAGGGAGATGAGCGCGTCACGCGGCGCGGTACGCAGGCCCTTGCCGGCCCGGTCGGCGGCCAGGACCGCCCCCACCGCCCACGGGGTGGAGACCGCGAGCAGCCCCAGTTTGCAGACGGCGGACAGGGCGTACCCGGTACCCGCCACGAGCTTGTGGCGTTCCGTCCGGTCGGCGACCTGGCCGCCGGCCAGCCGTAGGAGGGCGGTCGCGCCCTGGTACAGCCCGTCGAGCGCGCCGAAGGCCAGCGGCGACATGCCGAGGCCCACGACGAGGTAGAGCGGC
>NZ_JAPEPJ010000011.1 GCF_026340255.1 Streptomyces sp. NBC_01408
CCTCGCGGGCCTGCGCGGCGACGACCACCGCAGGCCGCTGCGATGAGGGTCATCGGGCTGATGTCCGGCACCTCGTACGACGCCGTCGACGCCGCGGCCGCGGAGCTGACCTTCGAGGACGACGGGCACGTCCTGCGCCTGGTCCCGCTCGGCATGGTCAGCGCGCCGTACGAGGCGCCGCTGCGCGCCGCGCTGGCCGCGGCCCTGCCGCCCGCGCCCACGACCCTGGCCGACGTGTGCCGGCTCGACACCGGCATCGGACAGGCCTTCGCGGCGCTCGCCGTCCGGGCCGACCGCGAACTGTGCGAAGGCCGGGCCGAGTTGATCGCCTCGCACGGGCAGACGGTCTTCCACTGGGCGGCCGACGGCCAGGTGTACGGGACCCTCCAGCTGGGCCGGCCCGCCTGGATCGCCGAGGCCGCTGGCTGTCCGGTGGTCTCCGACTTCCGCCCGCGCGACGTCGCGGCCGGCGGCCAGGGCGCCCCGCTGGTGAGCCTGGTCGACCTGATGCTGCTGCGCGGCCGCCCCGGCGTACCGGCCGCCCTGAACATCGGCGGCATCGCCAACCTCACCGCCCTGCCCGCCTCGGGCGTCCCGGTGGCCTTCGACACCGGCCCGGGCAACGCGCTGCTCGACGCGGCCGTGCGCGAACTGACCTCGGGGCGGCTCGGCTACGACGAGGACGGGGCGCTGGCGGCCGCCGGCCGGGTCCACGAACCCCTGCTGAACCGGCTGCTGGCCGAGCCGTACTACCGGCTGCCCGCCCCCAAGACCACCGGCAAGGAACTGTTCCACCACGGCTATCTGCGCGCGGCCCTGGACGGCTTCGCCGCCCCCGCCCCCCAGGACCTCGTCGCCACCCTCACCCGGCTCACCGCCCGGACGGTCGCGGACGCCCTGCGCCCGCTCGGCACCACCGAGGTCATCGCCTCCGGCGGCGGCACGCGCAACCCGGTGCTGATGGCGATGCTCCGCGAGGAACTCGCCGCCGGCCCCCGGCTGCTGACCTCAGACGCGCTCGGTCTGCCCGCCGCCGCCAAGGAGGCGTACGCCTTCGCCGTCCTCGGCTTCCTCACTCTGCACGGGCTCCCCGGGAACGTTCCCGACTGCACGGGGGCCCGCGGGCCGCGCATCCTCGGCTCCCTCACCCCCGGCGGCCGGCCGCTCCGGCTGCCACCCGGCCCGGCCAGACCGCCACGGTCCCTCCTCATCGGCCGGGAGCGACCGGCGGCGGCGGGGAGCGACCCGCGGGGGTGGCCGGGTGAGCCGGAGTGAGCCGGAGCGGGCCCCGGATGTGCTCCGTCCGAGTTCTCTTGGTGCACCCGTTCGGCCGCAGGACCGAGTTCATGATCATCATTTCGGCTCCAGATCGTTTTACTGCTGCCATCCGGCCGTGTGAGATCTGGGAGGGCTGCGTGGCTATGTCACGGACTCGATGGACACAACCGACCAAGAAGTGGGGCGCCCTGGCCGCCGTGACCGGGGCCATGCTCGTCGTCGCCGTGGCGCCGGGCAGCGCCCCCGAGGCCGCCCCCGCACTGGGGGCGCTCGCCGGTCCCGCGCACGAGGCCACGCTCGCGCTGCTGGTCGGCAGAGCCGTGGAGGAGGGTCACGCGTCGCCCGCCGGCCAGTGCGGCGCCCAGGGCACCTTCGGGCGGGCGTCCTGCGGCGGCTGGCGGGAACAGCGGGTCCTGGCCACCGCCGGGGGAGTGGGAGCCCTGCTGGGCGAGCCGGCCGCCGACGGCGCCGCGCGCGCGGTCCGCGCCGACGGACTTCCCACGGACTCCGGCGGGCCGTTCGAGATCACCCTCGCGGAACCGGGCCACCTCACCGACGTGACCGTGAGCGACGGCCGCGGCCGTCACCTGGCCGGCGAACTGAGCGGGGACGGCGAACGCTGGCTGAACACCGAGCCGCTGCGGGCGGGGGAGACGTACACCGTGCAGGTCGGCGCCCAGGACCCGGCCGGCCGGCCGGTCGGCGTCACCATGGCGAAAAGAAAAGCGCTGGGGGGGGGGGGGGGGGGGGGGGGGGGGGGGGGGGGTATTGATGACGTGAGG
>NZ_JAPEPJ010000012.1 GCF_026340255.1 Streptomyces sp. NBC_01408
TACCACGTCGGCGACATCCCCCTGGCCCGCCGGGTGCACGGCGCCACCGGCACCACGCTGGCCCGGACCTGGGCCGGCAACCGGCGTGCCTACCTGGGCACCAGCGTCAGCGGATACCCCAACCTCTTCCTCCTCATCGGGCCCAACCTGCTCACCGGCACCACCGCCGTTCCCACCGTCCTGGAAGCACAGCTCCGCTACGTCACCGCCGCCCTCACCCACCTGCGCACCAGCGGATACACCGCGCTGGACGTCAGGCCCGAAGCCGAGGAAGCCCATCAGAAGGCCCTGCACGAGGCGCTGGACACCACCGTCTACAACACCGCCGGCGATTCCGGCTACTACTTCGGCCTCCCGGGCGTCAACACCTTCTGCTGGCCCTGGTCGACCGGGAGGCTCGTGAAACGCCTGGACGCCTTCGATCCGGACGTCTACACCTGGACGCTGCCGGGGGGCCTGCCGGCCCAGGCCCGCGGCGAGCGGGACGCTCTGCCAGCATCCCCGCCGGGGCCGGTCCAGTAGGTGCCCGCCATGTACCCGTGAGGGCCGGAGGGGACGCCCCCTAACCCGGGCCTCCGGGCTCGAAGCCGGCGAGCATCTGCTGGAGCGCCTCCTGGTCCGGTCCCACGAACGGGCTGATGCCCGGCACCGTGCCGAGGGTCTCGATGAACTGCGAGGTCAGGCCGATCGCCGGGGGCAGGTGGGTGGACAGGATCGTGTCCGGGTCCATGGAGCGCAGCGGATCCACCGTGGCGAGGAACCGGTCCGAGTCCACTAGTTGGACCCAGGGACTGTCCACGCTCGCCCACAGCCGCTGGGCCCCTCTCAGCTCCCCGGCGTGCACCACCCCGACGTCGGGGCTCATGGCGGCGTCGGCGGTGGTCATGGGGGCGCCGAAGCAGTCGGAGCTGAAGCAGGTGCGGGAGCGGTCGTCGTAGAAACCGACGGTGGCCGGGTTGTCGAACAGCGGCGGCCGGAAGGCGTGGAGCTCGCGGTCGCCCACGTCCAGGCTCTGGCCGGGGTTGAGGAAGTACACGCGGTCCATCGGCAGCGGGTGCTCGGTGGACATCGCCCCGGCCCCCAGGAAGGTGGTGACCACACGCGCCCCGGGTGCGGCGTCGAGCAGCGCGAAGAGGCCGCCCGTGTGGTCGCGGTCGGGGTGGGTCAGCCAGATCCACCGCACGTCGGCGGGGTCGATGACCGAGCCCAGCGTGTTGAGGAAGTCACGGTCGGGCAGTCCGAGGCCGGTGTCGACGACCACCGGCTGCTCGGCGTGCAGGACGAAGGCGTTGACGGGGATGAA